>NZ_JAKKUT010000008.1:300000-393235 GCF_029582805.1 Candidatus Synechococcus calcipolaris G9
AATGGCGGCATCGCGTTCACTCCCCTGGGGAAAAATGTCCTCATCCTGGAGATACCGCAGGGCTAAACGCAGGGAAAAGGAAAAAAGGGTCTCACCGGTATCATCGCTGAGAAATAAAATACTGCGACGAACTGTTCCCCCCGCATCCACCGTGACATCATTGAAGCCAACTTGTTCCGGGGGCAGAACCGTAGGCGGAGCGATGGTTGGGTGAATTTCATCCCCAATTTTGGTTACCGCAAAGAGGCGATCGGAACTCTGCCAGACCTCATTGAGTTCTGCATGGCCCGGCTCTACCGCAAAATCCCGATAAATATCGAGACCGATTGCCCGGGGCTGATGACGCAGAAGTTCCCTAAAGAGATCGGCGTAAACCTGATCCGAGAGGGAGAGGGCCTGCTGCTCTTGAATATCTGCCTCCGTAATCGCCACCACCAATAGACGGGGATCGGGGCCGGAGAAAGGGCGTAATTGAAACAGGCGATCGTAGGCTGCCAATTCTAAGGGCTGTAGTCCCCCTAAACTGCGAACGCCGCCAATGAGTAGGGTTGCCACGCCACTAGCCAGCAAGACAATACTTAATTCCATCCAGCGGCCTTGAAGGCGAGAAAGTAGCTTTAGCATAGGCGTTTGAACCAGCAGAAGAAGGGCCTCTTTATATGAACGCTCAATTACAGCCCAAAACTTGAGTCAGGACTTGAGCCAAAACGTCAGGTTGAAGTGCTTCTATCCTAGTACGGAACTCCGATCCTAGAATCAAGGGAATGGGGACATGGGGTGGAGAGAGGGCGATCGCCCCCAGGAAATGTAACAATCTGTTTACAAACCCCCAAAAACGTTACACTTGATTGCGAATTGTAGCGTCGGGCAACTTTAGTGCTAACTTCAATAAGGAGTTAAGCAAGTCTAGTTAGATCAATCTGGCATTAGCTCAGTTCTAACTTTGTCTAGAACACTCTATCTAGAGCATTGTCTAGATCATTTCCATCTATTGCATCATGTGGGCTGATTTCAGCAGCAATATCGAGCGTTAGATCGAGGAGAACACTTTGTCTGTGCAACAACTTGGAAGAGACCCTGTTCTGCGGGAAGATTTAAGCGAATACGTTGCTCATTTGCAACTACACATGGCCCTCCAGGCCCGCAATCTTGTACCGTCCTTAAGCAATACGAAGGACAGTCGCAATCAATTACTCCACCAGACCCAAGCCACCTTTGAGAAATACGTCTCCCGTCAAAATTATCTCGGCTAGAGTTCACCAGACTTGTTAGTTAATCAACCTTTTTTCCTAAAAGGTTCTGCGCCTGATCGTGCCTGTTTATCTTTGCACGGACTAGGGGGTGGGGCCTATGAAATGCGAGAGTTAGCCGAACACCTCCAGGGCCAGGGTTTAACGGTTCAAGGAATTCTCTACCCGGGCCACGATCGCCCGGCGGCCCAGATGCCTGCCTCTACATGGCAACAGTGGTACGCCGCTAGCCTGGAAGCCTATCAGGAACTCGCCCAGACCTATCCCCAAGTGGATGTAGTTGGTTTTTCCACGGGCTGCCTATTGGGATTACACCTTGCCGCTGCCTATCCCCTCCAGAAATTAGTCTGCCTGTGCCCCTTTTTCACGATTTATCGTCCTGCCTACGTTCCCGTGCCCGTTGAGCTATTGGCCCAAACCATTGGCTATTTACTGCCCACAGTACCCCGCCTCCACTTTCCGATTCGGAATCCCCAGATGCAGCAACAGGCAAGGGAAGCCGCTTTTTTCCCCAGCTTTAATCTTGCCGCCGTCCGTAGTGCCCTGGCCCTGATTCAAATTGTCAAACCCGAACTGTCCCAGGTGACATGCCCGACCCTAATTATGCAAACCTGGGGCGATCGGGTGGTGAATCCCCAAGGGGCACAATTTCTCTACGATCGCCTCGGTAGTGAAACCAAGGAACTGCAATGGCTGGAGCGATCGGATCACATTATTACCCTGGACGATGAAAAAGAAGCTGTGTTTGCCGCCGTCGCCAAATTTTTAGCCTGATTTACTATAATTTTATTACCAAGTAAAAAGATTGCACGTGACTACAGTAACGGTCTCAGACAAAGGGCAAGTCGTTATTCCGATCAGCATCCGTAAAAAACTCGGCATTAAGCCAGGGTGCAAGTTGACATTCACGCTGGATGGAGATGTTATCCGTGCCGAAGTTCAGCGACCAAAGCTACAGACCAGTATTGAAGAAGGATTTGGGATGTTAACCTGTTCACCGGGGAAAACAAGGCGACTGAGGGATTTTGATATTGCCCAGGCAATGCAGAGTGAAGATGATTGGACTTGACACAAACGTTCTGGCCAGGTTCTATGTTAACGATCCCAACGATCCTGAAGCGACTCATCAGCAAAGCTTGGCCCGTCAGGTTTTTGTAGAATCTTCCAATCTCTTCGTTCCGCTCACCGTAATTCTGGAGTTGGAGTGGGTATTGCGATCATTTTACGGCTTTGAACAGGAAAGTTTTGTCCAGGTTGTCCGCCATCTCTTAGGCTTACCCCATGTAACAGTCGAGCATTGGGAGCGCGTTGAACAATCCCTGGTTTGGCATTTGCAAGGACTGGACTTTGCTGATGCCTTGCATCTTGCCGCCAGTAAAAATTGCCAAAGTTTCGTCAGCTTTGATGAAAAAAGGTTTGCCAGACGGGCTAAGCGACTGAATATTGAACCACCGATCCAGATACCTAAAGCGTTTAATCAAGAGCACTAGAGAAAAAAGTATACCTTTGTTAAGGGGGAGATGGCCAGCACATTTGCAAAGAGGCCGATATGATGGAGGCAAGCACATTTCTTAACATTTGGTAATGTTGGTTCAACCTTCCCAATTTCAGCGATGGCAGAGTGAGGCGCAGCGAATTCTCCTCTTTGGGCAGCAGCCCAGTCGGGAGCTATTTGCGATCCTTCTGGTCTATTTCGTCCAGGGCATTCTCGGGTTAGCCCGTTTAGCCATTAGTTTCTTTTTCAAGGACGAGTTAGGCCTGTCCCCGGCCCAAGTGGCTGCCTTAATGGGGGTGGCAGCGATTCCTTGGGTGATTAAACCCCTCTTTGGCCTGATCTCCGATAGTTTGCCCCTCCTAGGCTACCGGCGACGCTCCTATTTGGTGTTGTCTGGGTTCTTGGGCTGTGGGGCCTGGTTGAGTTTATCCCTGTGGGTGGAGAAGCCCTGGCAAGCAACGTTGGCGATCGCCCTAGCCTCCCTGTCCATTGCCATTAGTGATGTGATTGTGGATTCCCTGGTGGTTGAGCGGGCCCGCCATGAAAGTGCAACGGAAGCGGGAACCTTGCAATCTCTTTCCTGGGCAGCAACGGCCCTAGGGGGAATTTTAACGGCCTATTTTAGTGGCCAACTCCTAGAACATTTCACCACCCGTACCGTTTTTGCCATTACCGCCACCTTTCCCCTCGTGGTCTCTGGGGTGGCGATCGCCATTGCCGAAGAGCCCATCCACGAACGCCCCGCCCTGAAAAAAACCCTGGATCACATTGCCCTAGTTCGCCAAGCATTGATGCAGAAAACCATCTGGCTGCCAGTGGCCTTTCTCTTTCTCTGGCAGGCTACCCCGGGTTCCGAATCTGCCTTTTTCTTTTTTACCACCAACGAGTTAGGATTTCAGCCGGAGTTTTTGGGCCGGGTTCGCCTTGTCACCAGTGTGGCCTCACTCCTAGGCGTTTGGTTCTTTCAACGCTTTCTCAAAGCTATTCCGGTGCGAGTTATTTTCTTTTGGAGTACAATTATTTCCGCCAGCTTAGGGATGACCACCCTGATCCTTGTCACCCATGCCAATCGCAGTTTGGGCATTGACGATCGCTGGTTTAGTCTTGGGGATAGTTTGATTTTGGCAGTGATGGGGCAAATTGCCTTTATGCCGGTTTTGATTCTAGCGGCCCGGCTGTGTCCCCCAGGAATTGAAGCAACCCTCTTTGCCCTGCTCATGGCCATTAGTAACCTAGCGGGCCTAGTCTCCCATGAATTGGGGGCCCTGCTCACCCATTGGCTGGGAATTACGGATCACAATTTTGATGCCCTTTGGCTACTGGTGATTATTACCAATCTCAGTACCCTGCTGCCCTTACCCCTACTCCATTGGCTACCGCGACAAATCCCTTCTCCAACCGGGATTCACGTCCTTGCCAGTGAAACCGTCCCTAACCTGGAACCCTCTACACCCCTCGAATTGGAACATCGGCCCCAATGAATTCTATAACTCCCATAACTTCAACGAACCATCCCTTCTATACCATGGAGGGTTGGCGTGGCGGTACGAGATCGCTACCCCAGGAACATGACTACTGGATTGATCAGATAGAAGGAACCCTTCCCCCAGGCTTAGAGGGCACCCTTTTTCGGAATGGCCCGGGCCTACTTGACCGGGGAGGAGTCTCCTTTGCCCATCCCTTTGATGGCGATGGCATGATCTGTGCCTTTACCTTTGTGGAAGGGCGAGTCCATTTTCGCAATCGCCATGTTCGCACCGAAGGGTATAGAGCCGAAGAAGCTGCTAATAAAATCCTCTACCGGGGGGTGTTTGGTACCCAAAAACCGGGGGGCTGGCTGGCCAATCTCTTGGATACCCGCATTAAAAATATTGCCAATACCCAGGTGATTTACTGGGGGAATAAATTACTCGCCCTGTGGGAAGCGGCCCTGCCCCATCGCCTAGATGCCCAAACCCTAGATACCATGGGCTTAGATGACCTGGATGGCTTGCTGAAACCCAAGGATACCTTTGCGGCCCATCCCCGCATCGATCCCCAGGGTCAACGGTTAGTCAATTTTGGTATTCAGCCCGGCCCGAAAACCCAGATTCATCTCTACGAATTTGATCTGGCAGGGAAATTAGCGAGTCAACAAACCTTTGCCATTCCAGGGTTTGCCTTTATTCATGACTTTGCCCTCACCCCCACCTATGCCATTTTCTTTCAGAATCCGGTCGCGCTGAATCCGATCCCCTATCTGTTGGGGTTGCGGGGGGCGGCCCAATGTATTCGCTTCAATCCCCAAGAACCCACCCGCATTTGGCTGATGCCACGGCAAGGGGGAACTCCCCACTGCTTGACCATGCCCGCCTGTTTTGTCTTTCACCATGCCAATGCCTACGAGGAAGGGAGCCAAATCACCATTGATTCCATTGCCTATAGTCATTTTCCTGCCCCACAACCAGCCATGGATTTCCGGGATGTCAATTTTGCCGACTTACCCCCCAGTCAACTGTGGCGCATTCAGATCAACCTGGAGGATGACAGTGTCCGCCCTGATTGCCTCGATCCACGCTGTTGTGAATTTCCCACCCTCCATCCCCATTGGGTCGGGCAGCCCTATCGCTATGTCTATATGGCAGCGGGTCATGATCCGGTGGAGAATGCACCTCTGCAAGCTCTGTTACGCCGAGATTTGATCACAGGGGAGGAACAACTGTGGTCCTTCGCTCCCCACGGGTTTGTCAGTGAGCCGGTTTTTGTGCCAAAGGGGTTACAGGCAGATAAGCCGATCTGGGCGGCCCCAGGCAAGGAAGCAGACGGGTGGATACTACAGGTGGTATACGATGCCAGTGATGAAAAGTCCCATCTTCTGATTTTTGATGCGGCCCAGATTACGGCGGGCCCAGTGGCACGGTTATCCCTGCGCCATCATATTCCCTACGGCTTGCATGGCACGTTTACGCCAAAAGTGTTTCTACAACCATAAGTTAAACGACCACAAGTTAAACCTAAAAATAAAAATGCAAACTAGGTTTGCGATCGCCGTTTTTTGGATGGGGTTGATGAGCCTAAGGAGCCTTGAAAGGATTGACCTACCCCCTGGGCAATGCCTCGGCCAATCAAACCAATACCCCGGCCAATCACATGGGTCAAAATATAGACCATTCCTTGACCGACCCAAGCAATGGCCGATCGCACTGGGGGGGACAGGGCATCTCGGGTTTCCAGGGCAAGAGTTACCAACAGCCGCATTCCTTCTAGGGCTTGTAGCTCTTGCGTGCGGGGTAAGGCAACGTATTTTTTCTCAATGCCGCGATCGCTCAGGTAAATCAGAGCCATGCGACTTTCAAAAATATCCTGGGGTTCGCCAATCAAATGAAACCAGCGATATTTCCAAGATAGGGCATTCCGAAAACGTTCAATTTCGCGACTTGAAAGCATCCGGCGATCGAAAAAGTTGGACTGAATTTCTTCCAGATGGCTCAAGCGATTTAAGAGGGGCTGGATCACCCCATTACTGACCCCCAAAATCAGATGATCCACGAGGGCATCCAAAATGGGTACTGTTTCTGGACTGCCGTAGGCGTAGCGTTTTTGATCAATATGCAGGGGTGTTTGTAGGAGCAAATGGGCGAATAACTCCGGCACTAGGGGGATCGGCTCTAGTAAACCTCGCTGTACCAAGGGAGCTTCCACCAAGAGTATGGGGGTGATCTCCGTTTGCCCATCTTTAATCAGGGTATAGGGGCCAAAAAATGCGCGGGTACTTTGTTCCCATAGATCCAGTAGAAGGCGATCGCGACGTTGGTTTAAAAATTCACGGCTGGGGGGAGTAATTTGCAAGGCCCGTAAAATTCCTTCCCATTCCCGCAGCACCGTATAGACCAGTTCCCGCCGCTTTTCTGCCGTTAAAATATCAATCTCAAGAACCGATCCCGTTAAATTCAACAGATCACTCTGACTACGACTGAGGCAGCGATCGATTAGGGCGGGAATGGTTTGATTCGATACCAAAGGAGAGGGTGGGGACGGTGTTTTCAGGGTCTGGGTCGGTTGGCGAGAGGGGGGCAAAAATTGACCGACCAACCAACGAGCCACTAAAATTTCCCGTTGTCGGCCTTCGCAGACGAGCCGTTGCCAGGGATGGAGTTGCTCCTGACTTAAGTAACGATTCAGGGCCGTTAACCAGGTGTCCATATCCTCTAAGCCGGACTGAATAAACTGGTATTGCCAGCGGGTGATTGGATTGGGATAGCGCTGCCGCACCGTGGGTTGGGGAATGGGCAGGAGCCACACCTGCTCCCCGTCATGAATAGCCTGTAGCCCCGCAATTAATTCTTCGAGGGCAGTCCCCTTGGGATAAACCCCTTCGATTCCTAGGGTTGTGGCTAATTCCAGGAGTGATCGCCCCCCTGGCCCCACTAAAAGCAAGATGCGGATTTGGGGATAGTACTGTTTCAACCATTGCATCAACCAGGGTGTCGCCTCATGATTCACCGTTAACTGGGCATCGATCACGGCAATATCTACCCCAGGGCGATCGCCCCCAAGAGGTGCAGTCCGCAAAAACTGAACCACACTATTTCCATCAGCAACTCCCACCACCACTGTTAGGATCTGGCCATCCGTCGTTTTTACCTGATTTAAGCCCACCTCTAAGCCGAGACGAAAGACCGGATCGCCATCGGCAATCAATAACCGCAGTCCGGGGAATAATTCCTCAGCGGCAGGGGGGCCATCCAAGGAGGAGTCCATAGAACTAATAATGGTTTCTGGTGGGGATGGATCCGCCATGGACTGAACCTGATTGAAGTGGGCAAATAAATACTCTAAGACTACCTTGGATTATCAAAGTCTAGGACGATCGCGAAGAAGAATTTATATATTGGCTAACCAATTGGGCAATGACAACAGCTGGATACATCTGGCCAAACAACCCTTCGATAATCGCTAGGGACATGGTGATGGGAATGGTAGGTGTAATATCACCATAGCCAATTGTTGTTAGGGATACAAAACTAAAATAGATTAAATCAAGCAGATCAGCGTAGTCATGAGGAAACTTAAAACTCTCTGGATAGATCGTATAAACAATACGGTAGGCAAAGTAAAAGAAGTAACCTAAAAGAAAATAGACACAAATTCCACCTCGAATAGAATCAGAGGTAACTAACTCTTGACGAAAAATACTATTCATTGTCAAATAAATAGAGATTGCTACGAACGTGAGGTAAACTAAATTAGCCATAACAATAATCACTTGATGGTATGGTTGAAGAATCCCCATAAAAACAGTAAAAATCTGAATCAATCCAACCCCAAATATCAGACCACAATAGACTAAAAATTTCGTGTGACGAATGCGAAATGTCCTGACAATTAAGACGACAACAACCGTCAGCATGAGAATTGCCACAGTTAGAGCGAGTTTTCGCTGTGGAAATAGGGTGGGTAACAGTATCAAAAACAACTGAGCCGTTAACAACTGGGAATACTGATTCTGCAAAAATAATTCATGACGCGGAACTAGGCCCATTCCCATTCCTCCAGTTGATTATCAGAGTAAAAAATCATCCATGGCTGGGTGGGGGCGGCAAATCGGCAGAATCTCTTCTAGTTCATTGCCCGGTTGGGCAATCACCTGTTGAGAAATTACACTATGGCCGGGAACCTCTCCTAGGGCCGATCGCCCTGCCTTGACCGCAACCTGTACATCAGAAACCGATCCGCGGATCACCACCGACCAATAGCCATCGCCAATCCCTTCACAGCTAACCACCCTGACTTGGGCTGCTTTGACCATAACATCAGCCACCTGTAGGGCCGCTGGATACCCTAAAACTTGAACCATACCAACGGCGATCGCCATTAGACAACCCCAAAACTTACTTTGATAGTATTAAATAAATGACTGGTTATTATACCCTACTAGTTATAAATCCCCGTTCAATCCCTAGCTCAAACGCACCCCCAGGGAAAAGCCCCCATCCACCGTCAGACAAGCCCCAGTGATATAAGCCGCTTCGGGAGAGCATAAAAAAACAGCGGCCTGGGCTAACTCCTCTGGGGTGCCAATTCGACCAAGGGGACTGACCTGAGCTAAAAGTGCTTCACCTGCTGTGATCCCATCCGCGCCGGCCTTGGCCAAAAAACCCCGTAACATTGGCGTATCGACCGGGCCTGGAGCCAATTCATTTACCCGGATCCCCTGGGGCCCCTCCTCTAGGGCTGCACAACGGGTCAACATCGAAACAGCAGCCTTACTGGCGTTGTAGAGGGCATTATGGGGTACTTCATGACGGGCTGCAATGGAGGTAAGATTGAGAATTGCTCCGGTTTTTTGGGGTCGCATTGCCCGAATTTCTGCCTGCATACAGACAAACAGGCCCCGCACATTGGTACCAAAGACCGCATCAAACTCGGCCAAACTGTAGTCCACCAGGCTCTGCTCGAGATCTAGCCCCGCTGCATTCACTGCGGCTACCAAGCCCCCTGCCTCCTGAGCAAATTGGTTAATCGCGGTCTCGGTCTGGCAAGCATCCTGGACATCGGCCAACAATGGGATGGCCTCACCCCCGGCGGCTTGAATTTCAGTAACGACTTGATTGGCCCGCGTCGCATCTCGTCCTAGAACTCCAACTTTTGCCCCCACTTGACCAAAGGCCACGGCGATCGCCCGACCAATACCTGAGGTTGCTCCAGTGACCAATACTGGTTGATTTTCAAATGACATCATACACCCAATGAGTCTATAAAATTACAGTAATCATTGTGAAATTTTCATCCACGGGAACCCTTACCCAACTGTTTCTCCAGGATAACAACCCGATTTTAATAAATTCAAAGTCAGTTTGCACGGACTGGGGCAATCTGGGCCGAATTAACCTTCAGGGCTTGCGAGATGCTTACAACTCAGTATATACTCAGCTATTTTCCAGTCCCAAGAATTATCAATATCAATTGATTCATCGAAAGAGTTTATTTCTAAAGGAACAGGATCATTATTAAAAAAACTCTTATATTTTTGTAGGTTATGAGGTGTAATTAGATAAAAAGATCCATTGATTGTATAGGCTTTTGGCAAATCTTGTGATCTTAATTTAAGGCCTCCAGTAATAAATGGTTCCATTTTATCGTCTTTAATTTGAAAACACCACATTGGATGAGATTTTGCTGGAGATACTCCTAGAATAGTTCGATATTTATATTTTTCAAATAAATGGATACCTTTTTTAATCGTTTCCTTGCTTCTAAAAGGTGAGGTTGGTTGTAACAATAGCAAACCGTCAACACTACCCTTTGCAAGAACATACCAACTTAATGTGTGCAAACAAACATCAACAATTGAGGCAGTATCAGATGCTAGTTCATGTGGTCTTAACCAGGGAACCATAGCTTCTGCACTTCTTGCGATTGCTGCAATTTCTGGATCATCTGTGGACACTAAAATATCACAAATTTCCGTAATTTCTTTTGAAATATCTATACTCCAAAGTAATGAGAGATTTATCTCCTAAAATACGAATATTTTTCCTAGGTAATCGCTTAGAACCTCCCCGTGCAGGGATTACTGCTAAAATTTTCATAGTGCAATAAATTGCTGTAGTATTTTTAATCCAATCTCACCACTTTTCTCAGGATGAAACTGACATCCATAAATATTATCCCGGGCAACTACAGCAGGAATGGAAATGCCTCCATAAATGCAATCTGCAATTCGATGCGCTTTATTTTCTGTGACAGCCATAAATGAGTGGACAAAATACACAGAGCTTACTAAGGAGATCGTACTAAGTATTGTATCGTTCCAGTTTGATCTACTTTTTGCAAGCACTAAATTACTCCAGCCAATATGGGGAATTTTCTGAGGAATACCAGCAGTTGATTTCTTAGGGACTGGAATTACTCGTCCAGGTATGAGATTAAGTCCCTGGGTCAAACCAAATTCCTCACTTTCACTCAAAAGAAGTTGCATTCCCAAGCAAATTCCCAGGAATGGTATGCCTGCATTGACAACTTCGTGAACAACCTCCACTAAATGCCTGCGTTGTAGTTCTGCCATGGCATTACCAAAAGCGCCCACTCCAGGTAAAACTACTCTTGCCGCCGATAAAATATGTTTCGGATTGGATGTAACTTCTACATTTGCACCACAGTACTCTAAGCCTCGCTGGACGCTGAGCAAATTACCTATACCATAGTCAATGACTGCAACAGTACTCATAGATGGCGAACATCGATTCCTGCTAACTTAGCTATATTTCGTATTTCTGCTAGGGTTGAGCGATCGTAGTGAAGAATATCAGCCATAGCTACCGCATCAGCATCACCATGTTGAACAACATCGATCATATCTTCAGGTTTACCCATACCACCACTGGCAATGACTGGAATAGTCACAATTTGCGTGATCGCCCTAACTAAGCTAATATCAAATCCTTTGCGGGTTCCTTCTCGATCTACAGAAGTTAACAGGATTTCACCTGCACCCAAGGTAACACCCTGTTTAACCCAATCAATGACATCTAAACCAGTGCGTTCACGCCCATTATCTGTATAAACTTCCCAATAATCTGGAGACATTTGCTTTGCTTCAATTGAAAGCACCATACACTGACTACCAAAGCGGTGGGCAATCTCAGTAATGAGACTTGGGTTAGCCACGGCAGCCGTATTAACTGCAACTTTATCAGCACCAGACCTTAATAAATGGTTAGCATCTTCTACAGATCTTATACCCCCGCCAACAGTAATCGGAATGAAAATATCCTTGGCGGCATTTTCAATAATATGGCTAAGGTTATTGCGTCCATAGAGACTTGCTACGCAATCCATATAAATTAATTCGTCAGCACCTTGTTGATAGTAGCGTTGGGCGTAATCTCCTGGTAAACCGATCACTCGCAATCCCTCAAGGTGAACCCCTTTGATTAGGTTAGTTCCCTTAATATCTAAGCGAGGAATTAAACGAATGTTTCTCATCTCTTTGTTGTTAAACTTAATGCCACACAGCGTGTCTTAATTTCCATTGTTGATTATCGAAATACCATAGATGTGGAGATCGAAAGGTATCAGTCAAAAACTGAAAATATTTACGATCCATGATTGGCTGCTCAAACATTTGACTTGCATAAGGAAACTCTGCTTCAGGCAAGCTTAAATAGCGAAAAATTTCATCAGCAAATCGCTCAGGAAATTCATGATCAAATCGTTTAACAAGGGCAATACCTTCATCACGATCAATATCACCGGATCGAATTTCTTGAGCTGCATCATAGGTTGCTCGTCCAATGCCAAATTTGATTCCCGTTGTATAGTAATGAAAATCATCAATACGATCGTCAATACTATTATATTTACTGTATGTACCTGGCGTTCGTTCAGGTGAAGCTTGAAATCCACCATTTTCAACGGCATAGTAGTAACAGCTTTGAGGATGCCATTTTAAGTAATATCCTAAATAATGAACTTCAATTTTCTTGTCAAGTAATTGATTTGGATCTGCTGGCAAGTAAGGCTGTAGGTCATTGTCTGTTAAACCAAATTTTTCCTTTAAGTCACTAATGGATACCCCGCCAAGAAAAATTTTAGATTGATCTGTTACTGAAAAATATGCCCAATCTCGCTGAGCATTATCTGTATCACTAATTGGATTACCATACTCTGCTTCATTTTCACCGTAAAAAACCAATGGAATGTTGAACAATAAAGCCATTTTAGGAGCCAATGATTTTTGCCCAAACATAAAGGCTTGAAAGGGGTGAAAGAGTAGCTCGGTAGATAATCGAGAGAGTAGCCGATGAACGCGCCCATTGGGTGTCATTAAGTAGTTATCAAAGCCAGCATGAATCCACGCTTGGAGGTTTTTCCATCCCCACTCAGTATAAATATGGGGAGACCAGGTAACGGTCAGGGGATGCATCCCATATTTATATTTCAATACATGAGCTGCATAAAAACTATCTTTTCCGCCAGAGCCAGGAACAAGGCAATCATAGCTCCCGTCATTTTTACGGTATTTATCGCATAATTCTTTCAGTTGAAGATCTCGATCGCCCCAGTCAATATCATTTTTCTTTCTTTTTGTATAATTACAGGCATCACAAATACCATTCTCATCGAAGTTGATGGTTGCTTTTTTTGTTTTTTGGGTATGTTGATATTCAACAGCAGAATTAGGACGTTGATTGGATATAACACAACTACGACAAAATTTTACCTCTTGAGGTAATCCATAAAAAGCTTTTAGATCTAGATTATCCTTGCAATAGTCATCTAGATCAATATTAGCAGGATAGGGAATAATATTCATAGTTTTTTGGCACGGTATAGTGTTGAATGATTGACAATGAAATGATTTTTTATGAGGCTAAAAAAAGTAGTAAATAATTTCAGAATTTTCATTACCTACGGACAAGTAATTAGGATAAACAAAATATTGTCTGCGACAGAAAAAGCGCAAGTATGTTAATATAATTAAACAATCTAAACACCAGAATACATCGATTTTTATTTTATTCATTATTGACATTTCTTATCCTTTGGAAGAACTACCAAATATTTAAACCACCATCCACAATAATATTCTGACCAGTAAGATAACTTGAGGCATCTGAAGCTAAATATAGTAAAGCACCAACCATCTCTGATGCTTGAGCCATTCTATTTAATGGAACGCGATGAGAGTAACGAAGTTTAAATTCATTATTTTGTCCACTTTCAACCCCCCCTGGAGATAAACTATTCACTCGAATTCCTTCCCTTGCCCAGTAGGTTGCCAAATACTTAGTCAGGCCAATTACTCCTGCTTTAGACACACTATAGACAGCAGGCGTATTTATTTCTCGTCCCATATATAATGATTTTTCATAAATTCGCTGGTCAGGAGCAATAACACCATAGATAGATGCTGTCTGAATTATACTACCTCCCTTCCCTTGCGTAACCATCTGCTTTCCAACAGCTTGGGCGACAAGGAACATTCCGTCTAAATTAACCGACATGATTTCACGCCACTGCTTAAGACTATATTCCTCGAATGAGGCAAAAAAGGCATCTAAATTATTAGACTTTCCTGCTGCATTATTATGCAGAATGTTAATTTCTCCAAACTTAGAGATGACGCGGCTAACCATTTCAGTAACAGAATGGGGATCTGATACATCACAAGCTATTCCAGTTGATTCAACTTCATATCTTTCCTTAAGATTCATTGCCAACTCTTGTGCTTTCAATTCTTGAATATCAATAACTGCTACTTTAGCGCCTGCTTCTGCTAGACCGGCACAAAAGTGTTGCCCTAATATACCTACACCACCTGTTACGACTGCAACTCGATCTGTTAAATCAAACGATTTAAGATAAGATATTTCATTCATACGCCAACACGTCTTCTTATAAGAAATTCAACAATTTCAAAGTCCAACTCAGTATCAATATCTATAGATCGCTCTTCTGGCATTACAAAAATTTGAGTATCTATATTAAATATTGTAGGGTAATTAAATAAAATATCACGCCTCCAAACGTAAACTGAAGCATTCATATCAAAACACGCAGGTGAGTCTTGACGGCGGATTATTGGCTTATTAAGTGACTTGACTAAACGAACAACGTTATTATGTCCTAATTCAACTAAATTGAAGTAAGGAGATCTTCTTGCTGGACTACCTGTAATAACATTACCTATATTCTTAGCTTCAAGTAGATTAACAGCACCTTTAATATCTTCTGGCAAACGCAATGGTGATGTCACGTCTAAATCAACAACTATATCTGTTTTTTGTTTACTTAGATACTCAACTGTTTCTACACAATGACGAATTGCATTTAACTTGGATGATGAATCAGTAGCAAGATTAGAAGGTCGATCTACAAGAATATTTACACCATAACTTTGAGCTATATCCAGTATCTTTTTTGAATCACTACTGACAGCAATTAATTCAAATAATTGAGATTTTATTGCCTGCTCTACAGTATAAGCAATCAAAGGCTTTCCATGTAAATCACGAATATTTTTATTTTTAACTCCTTTAGAGCCTGCACGAGCGCAAATTGTACAAATTCGTTGTGTCATTGTTTTATCCAAACACAGAACTTTGATGCTTTTTCAGATGCTTCTATTGTTTTCAAGGTTTCAACCGCTTGTTTGAAATCACATAATACATTATTTTTGTTTGAGACTATAGCTTGATGTTGTGCCCGATACGTCATATCTTTTTGCATAAATAATAATTTTTTTTCTTTACCATTGATACTAATTATATTATTTAATAAATCAATGTATATACTTTTATTATTCATATTGATAGATATTTCTCGGCGTGGTATCTTATCAAGATAGTTAAGATGAATAGAGATCATTGGACAAGACTCTGTTTCCATTAATATGGAATATCCATCTTCACTATCAATTTCAAGAGAACTAAATTTTCCACCAATAGCTGTTAGCCGTCGCCAAGCTCCAAACAACCAAAATACATAATCTAGCTCATGACTAAGATCTCTAAGGACACCTCCACCCTGTGAACGTTGAGCAGAGTAGCTTACTCGATAATCCCTATTTGTGCGCCAGTTTGGAAGGTATGATCCAACATAAATATGAACCATTAATACCTCACTTTTATCTAACTTATCATCTAGGATTTGTTTCAATTTTTGTAATAAAGGATGAAATCTTAGATTATAACCGACTATATCCTGATTGAAGTTATTAAAAGGAATTTCCAAACACTTGTCAAACAATGGTTTTTCTACCATAACTACGCCACGAAAATCATTAGCAACTAGACTTTTAATATCATTAAAATGCTCACTTGTACGACTAGCTACAACCACATAATTAGGTTGCCAATCAATTAAAGCTTGGGTTATGTTTTGAAAAGATGGAAAATAATTAATTGAGCGACGGCTGAATACACCAACTTGACACCCTAATTCAGTTAATAAACGAGCATGGCGTTGGCCAATCGAACCGTAGCCAATAATCAAAACTTTCATATAAAAAACTATTCTGGTTTATATTGAATTCGCTCGAGTTCTTTTATGTTTCCAATATCTAACCAAGATTCATGAATGGGATAAACAATGGTACTTCCTCCCTGTTCCTTTACGCGATTAAAAAGCATTGGCATATCACAGTACTCATTGACCTCTAAAACATCTAAAGCTTTGGGACTAAGTACATAGATTCCAGCATTGATATTGCTACGAATTACCGGTTTTTCCTCAAATCGCCTAATATTTATGCCTTCCGTATGAACAACGCCAAATGGATTTTGCCATTCATGTAATTGTACAGCCATAGTTGCCGTAGCTCCGTACCGTAGATGAAAGTCAAGCATTTGTCCATAATGAACGTCTGTTAGTATATCCCCATTGCTCACCAAAAAAGGTTGATTGGGTCGTGTGGACAAAAGACTAATTGCCCCAGCCGTTCCCAGGGGAGATTTCTCACGGAGATAATCAATTTTTACGTGCCATTGTTCACCATTGCCAAAGTAGTCTTCAATCATGTGAGCCAAGTAATGAACAGCTAAAATAAAATGCTTGAAACCCTCCCTTTTAGCACGCTCAATAATATGCTCTAGCATGGGTTTACCTTGTACAGGTAAAAGTGGCTTGGGGCAGTTTTCAGTGTGGGGCCGGAGCCGTGTTCCTTTTCCACCCGCCATAATGATCATAAGATTAGGGCGTTGGGGTAGAGTGAGTAGACGATCTAGTGAATGTAGACCAATCACCCGTCGCTGTTCATCCACAATGGGTAAGGAATGAATTAAATTAGTTTGCATCAGATCTAGGACACGATCGCGGGGCATTTGAGGCGGGACAACAAAGGGATGTTGATGAATAATCGGTTCAATTGAGCTATTTAAGCTAATTCCGCGTAATAGACCCCGGCGAATGTCCCCATCGGTAATTGTGCCAATCAACTGTTGCTCTGAATTGATCACCATCACGATTTGCAAGGTTGATTCATTCAGATTACAAATAGCCTCGTGAATTGTAGCATCTTTAGGTAAAAGTGCTTTTTTCCAGTTAATTATATTAGTCATGTTGGGTATTCACCCCAACTTTTTGGGCTGGGCTGCCAGCAACAATCCAATGTCTAGGAATAGTTTTGGGAACAACTGTACCAGCACCAATAATTGAGTTTGCACCAATATGTAATCCTGGCAAAGTGACGGCTCCGGCCCCGATAAAGGTTGATTGTTCTAAGGTGATATTGCCACAGAGAATAGCCCCTGGTGATATAAAACAGTGATCGGCAACGACACAATCGTGATCTACACTAGCACGGGTATTAACAACAACATCTTGGCCAAGGGTGACTCCCGCTTGCACGATCGCCCCCGCCATAATTTGGCAGGACTCAGCGATGTTCGTTTGCTTTGAAATGATTGCTGTGGGGTGAATCACAGAACTAAAGGTATATCCCTGGCTGCTCCACTTGATGAATAGTTGGCGGCGAGACGCGATTGAGGGATTTGCGCCAATGCCATTAACTAGATGACAGGTGGCCGGATCAATTGACTCCAAAACGCGATCGCCCCCCAAAACAGGAATATCATAAATCCTCTGCCCCACCTCTAACCCTGGATCTAAAATACCCGTAACTTGAACGCCGCTGGCTTGTAGGGCATCTAGGAGAACGCGGCCGTGGCCACCAGCCCCTAAAAGGTAGAGAGATTTAGCCATCGAGAACCTGATCAATTTCAAAATCTTCGGGAGCAATCTTCCCTACAGTTTGCCAGTACAAAAAAGGCGATCGCCCATGACCGGGACGTTTACAGGTAAGATTTTCAGGGGTAAAGTCCCCCCCCTTTTGGATAGACTGGCTGGCAACAATACTTTTACGGGCAATGTCACGATTTTTCCATTCCGATGGCTGAGGAGATTTCACCCCATCCCCCAAGCATTGCTCAATATCACGGATTTGTTGCACCATTTGTTTGAGTTCGTCTGGTTCAAGGGAGGCTTGGTGATCGGGGCCCGGTAGACGGCGATCGCTTGTAAAATGCTTTTCTATTATTTTAGCTCCTCGGGCAATGGCCGCAAGGGCAATATGGATTCCTTGGGTGTGATCAGAGTAACCTACGGGTAATCGAAAGGCTGAGGCGAGAGTATCCATCGCACATAGGTTTACTTCCGCAAAGGGAGCCGGGTATTCAGTAGTGCAATGCAAAAGGGTAACGCGATCGCCCAGTGCCGTTTGTCCCACATCCGAAGCAAAGGCCTGGTCAAAATCGCCCCGCCGTGGCAACTGTGTTTTCTCTGCAATAAACCCAAAGGCTAAAACACCCAGGGCAGCTTCCACCTCAGCTAAGGTACTCATGCCCGTTGAGAGAATAATAGTTTCGGCGGCACGGGCAATTTCCAGTAAAAAGGGCGCATTCGTAATTTCTCCAGAGGCTATTTTAACGGTCTTCAAACCAAAGGTCTGGGTAAGCAGGTGTAGGCTAGGCCCATCGAAGGGGGTCGAGAGAAACTGGATTCCACGCATCTGAGCATGATCAATGAGGTCTTGATGATCTCCGATGCTCAGTTCTAATTGGCGAATCATCTCTAGCTGACTTTCTTGACGATCCGTGGTTTGAATTTGGTAGTCTGCCTTTGGGGCATAACGACTGACTAATTGCTCTGCCTGAAAGGTTTGAAATTTAACCGCGTCAGCCCCCGCATCTGCCGCAATATCAATCAGTTCCTTAGCTAACTGGCGATCGCCATTATGATTAACTCCAGCCTCAGCAATAATGAATGTAGAGTGGGTTCCAAACTTCATTACAACATCCCATTACCGAATCCTATTACCGACAGAGAACCTAGGCTAAATGGCTACTTTTAATATTTTTAGGGAATTTCATTAGCTTATTGAACTTAACAAATCAATAACCCCTTATCCTGAACTAAGTTTAGCCTAACACTAGGTCAGCATTCCATTTTATATCAGAGTCATTTTATTCTCAGAGAACGTCGAAAATACATTTATCCTTTACCCAGACTGCGGTGCTGGGGACAGAGGCCATACAGTAATGAATAAAGGGATAAATTATATGATAAGATTTTCTTGCCTTAAAAATCTTTGTCAACCATTGTCGATCCATTGCCAATAGCCTCATGTTTATCTCTACAGCCCCCCTTCCACCTCAATCTTTTCTGCAAATCTGTCCACCCTGATTACCTGGGTGCTCTACAGACAAATACTGAAACTTGCTTTCCCGTTGATTCCCAGGCCTGATGGGTAAGGGATTGTTCGTGGACTACGTATATTTATGGAGTCAAATTGAATATTAAAACCTTAAAACGGGAATGGTTCTCCAATGTTAAGGCGGATCTTTTGGCAGGGGCCGTCGTTGGACTGGCCCTAATTCCCGAGGCGATCGCCTTTTCGATCATTGCCGGGGTTGACCCAAAGGTGGGACTGTATGCCTCATTTATTATTGCGGTGATGACCGCCTTTCTGGGGGGGCGACCGGGTTCTATTTCCGCTGCCACTGGGGCCATGGCTCTGTTGATGATTGATCTGGTCAAAGATCATGGGCTGGAATATCTTTTAGCAGCAACGTTTTTGACCGGAATCCTTCAGGTGATCTTTGGCCTACTAAAGCTGGGTCGTCAAATGAAGTATGTGCCTCGAGCCGTCATGATTGGCTATATCAATGCCTTGGCAGTGTTGATTTTCCTAGCCCAATTGCCCCAATTGATCAATGTGCCACCAGCGGTTTATGTACTCACGATTCTTTCCCTGGTGATCATCTACATTTTGCCCCGTTTCACGAAAGCGGTTCCCTCACCTCTGGTGGCCCTGGCCGTCATGACTATTGCGGCGATCGCCTTAAAATTAGAGGTTCCGACCGTGGGAGACATGGGGGAGTTGCCCGGTAGTTTACCCCTCTTTTCCCTGCCCCAAGTCCCCCTCAATTTAACGACCCTGAAAATTATTTTGCCCTACTCCCTCACCTTGGCGATTGTTGGCTTGTTGGCATCCTTTTTAACCGCCGCTCTAGTGGATGAATTAACCGATAGTCCCAGTGATAAAAATCAAGAAGCCAAAGGCCAAGGGATTGCCAATATTGTCACCGCTTTCTTTGGGGGAATGGCGGGCTGCGGCATGATTGGTCAATCGGTCATTAACGTGCAATCCGGGGGACGGGGACGGCTTTCGACCCTTGCTTCCGGTGTGTTTTTACTCTTTGCCATTTTGGTGCTAAAAGATTGGGTCAGACAAATGCCGATGGCGGCCCTAGTTGCCGTAATGATCATGGTGTCGATTGGCACATTTCGCTGGTCATCCATTCGAAATTTGCGCCGGGTTCCCCGCACCGAGGTGGTGGTGATGCTAACCACGATGTTTGTGACGATTTTTACCCGCAATTTTGCCCTAGGCGTTGCCACCGGTATTGTCATGAGTACGGTATTCTTTTCCCAAAAGATTGCCCTCCTAGTCGTTGTGGATAAGGTTTTAAGCGAAGATGGCAACCACCGCACCTATAAAGTTGCCGGACAGATTTTCTTTTTATCCAAAGAGGAGTTTCTGGAGTCCTTTGATTTTCGGGAACTGGTGGATCAAGTCACGATTGATTTATCCCAGGCCCATCTTTGGGATCAAGGGGCAGTGGAAGTGGTGGATAAAGCCGTGAGTAAATTCCGACGAAATGGGGCCGACGTAGAGGTGATTGGCTTAAATAAAGCCAGTGGTACCCTTTTTGATAAATTGGCCGTCCATAAAGGTTCAGTGGTCATACCGGACTAGCCTCATTTACGTTTTAATATCAGGACTTAACTTAAATGAAAAAGATTTTGATTTGTACCGATGGCTCGTCCTTTGCGGAAAATAGCTATCGTTATGGTGCCTGGTTTGCCCATCGCCTAGATGCCACGATTCATGTTCTCTGTGTGACGGATATTCGCAGTCAACAGGTGATTTCCACCGGAAATTTGAGCGGCAGTATTGGTATTGATGCCTCAGAAAATCTACTCCATCGATTAGTGGAACTGGAACACGAAAAAGCCAAGGTCAATAATCAGCGGGCTAAATTGATTTTGCAACAGGCAAATCAAGCCCTCCAAGGAGAAGGGATTCATCAGGTTCAGCTTTTCCATGAAACTGGATTTTTAGTGGATTGTTTTGAAAAATTTGAAGCAGATTCTGATCTCGTTGTTTTGGGAAAGCGGGGGGAAAATGCCAGTTTTGCCTCGGGCCATTTAGGAGCAAATTTAGAGCGGATTCTTCGTAGTAGTCATAAACCTTGCCTGGTGACATCACGTCAATTTACGCCCATCGAACGGGTTTTGATTGCCTACGATGGCAGTCCCACGGCCAAAAAAATGCTGCAATTTGTGACTCAGTCCCAACTCTTCCATGACATTGATCTCCATGTGATTACGATTGGCAAGGGTAACCAGGATGGAATGGCGATCGCCCGCTTGAGTGAAGCAGAAACCAGCCTATCCGCCGCCGGACTCAAGGCTATCTATCAGTTACTCCAGGGAGAATCCGAGAAAGAAATTAGCCGCTATAGCAGTCAGCAGGATATATGTCTCCTCATCATGGGGGCCTATGGCCATAGCCGCATTCGTCACCTCGTCATCGGCAGCACCACCGCCCAAATTTTGCGGAGCAGTCACATTCCTGTCTTAGTCTTCCGCTAGGTCAGGTCTTGGGGCTTCAGTCCTTGGGAACCAGCCATGACAATACTCAACTATTTCTAGGTTAAGAATTTCTAAGTTAAGAGAAAACTTACGATGTCTACATTAATCAATTCAATTCACTTTCGCCATTGGCGTGGCGATTTATTTGGGGGCGTAACGGCCGCCATTGTCGCATTGCCTTTGGCCCTGGCCTTTGGAGTTGCCTCCGGCGCGGGTGCCATTTCTGGTTTGTATGGGGCCATTATCATCGGTGCCTTTGCGGCTCTTTTTGGCGGAACCCCCACCCAAATTTCTGGCCCCACCGGGCCGATGACCGTTGTCACAACGACGGTGATTACAACCCTGATGGCCCGCTACCCAGACACAGGCCTAGCCATGGCCTTTACGGTTGTGATGCTAGGGGGCATTCTCCAAATTGTTTTTGGGGTGATGCGTTTAGGTCGCTACATTACCCTGATGCCCTATACGGTGATTTCTGGGTTTATGTCTGGGATTGGGGTGATCATTATTGTTTTACAAATTCCGCCCCTGCTGGGACATACCGGCCCGGGTGCGGTTCTTGAGACATTGCAAAAACTACCGTCCTATCTCCAGGAGCCTAACCTGGTTGCCCTACTTTTGGGACTGCTCACCTTAGGTATTGTGTTTCTATCCCCACCCAAACTAAATCGAGTGTTACCTTCGCCCCTGTTAGGTTTGGTGGCCATTACTCTGGTTTCTGTGATCTTTTTTGGCGATGCTCCCCTGGATCGAATTGGCCAAATTCCCAGTGGTTTTCCCCGCCCCCAACTGCCCACATTTCATTTGGCTGAATTAGGGGATATGCTCCGCTATGGTTTGATGCTAGGGGTTTTGGGGGCGATCGATTCCCTTTTGACCTCTTTGGTGGCGGATAGTATTTCCCACACCCAACACAAATCTGATAAAGAATTGATCGGCCAAGGCATCGGTAACTTAGTCTCCGGTCTTTTTGGCGGATTACCCGGTGCGGGGGCGACAATGCGAACGGTGGTAAATGTTCAGGCCGGCGGCAAAACCCCCCTCTCTGGAATCATTCACGCCCTTATTTTATTACTGGTGGTGTTCTGGGCCGGGCCCTTAACCGCCCAAATTCCCAATGCGGTGTTAGCCGGACTCCTATTAAAAGTCGGGATTGATATTTTGGACTGGGGTTTTATTAAGCGGGCCCCGCGTCTTTCAATCAAAGGCACAGGATTAATGTATTTGGTGCTATTTTTAACCGTATTTGTGGATTTAATTACGGCGGTGTTAGTGGGGGCATTTATTGCCAATATACTCACCATTAGCCGCTTAACAGATGTCCAGAGTGATAATATTCAAGCCATTACGGATCCCACGGACTCTAGTAATCTGAGTCCAGCGGAACAGGATATTCTCAGTGCATCCGGTGGCGATATTTTATTGTTTCAGTTAGGTGGGCCGATGAGCTTTGGGGCAGCAAAAAGTATTTCGCGGCGGATGTCCTTGGTCAAAAATTATCAGGCCCTCGTCTTAGATTTAAGTGAGGTTCCCACCATTGGAATTACCGCTGCTCTGGCGATTGAGTCCATTGTCCAGGATTCCCTCAGTCGTTCCCGAAATGTCTGGATTGTCGTCCACCCGGGACAGGTTAAAGATCGGATACAAGCTCTGGAACTCGAACGTTTTGTGAAGCCTCCTTTGACCACCGATAAACCTAGTACTGACAAAAAAGATATGCATAAACACAAAAAGGTCGGTGCGATCGCCCCCAAGCTGTATCAGGTTGAAAATCGCTTTTTAGCTTTACAGTCTGCATTGACATTAGTTCATCCCCAAGTGGGCGATCGCTGAGGATACTCTAAGCCCTCCGAGGACGTTATCAATCCTATGATCTCCAAACAGCCTATTTCTACTAAACAGCCCCAGGCAAATTGGCCCATTCATCAGCTACCGGGACTGAAAGAATCCGATGCTGAAAAGCTCGAACACCATG
Source organism: Candidatus Synechococcus calcipolaris G9 (assembly GCF_029582805.1). Lineage (NCBI taxonomy): Bacteria > Bacillati > Cyanobacteriota > Cyanophyceae > Synechococcales > Synechococcaceae > Synechococcus > Candidatus Synechococcus calcipolaris. The sequence continues at coordinate 323,360 of NZ_JAKKUT010000008.1, forward strand.
GTATCGAGACTACTCGACAACTGTTACAAAAAACCCAACAGCCCGCCGATCTGGAAACCCTTGCAGCCCAGCTACAGGTTCATCTTCCGCGCCTGAAAAAATGGCGGGCCATGGCTGACTTGGCCCAAATTCCATCGGTTGGCTGTAAATACTGTGGCTTACTTCCCCACAGTGGCATTGGCTCTAGGCAACAACTCGCTAAAATTCCGGTTCATCGCCTTCACCAGCAGGTTCTGCGTTTTTATGTGAGTAATATGCAACGGCGAGATCTGTGTCCAGAAGTCAGTCGGGTAGCAACCTGGATTGCCCAAGCCCAACGATTTCCCCACCCTTAGGTCAAAAAAAAGCCCATCCCCGTAGGGATAGGCATCAAAAAGAGAGATTAAAGGCTTTAACTCAATGACCGGCCCGACCGAGCCTCGTCAACCCATGGGCAAACCTAGAGACTGGTCAAAAAGCCAATGAGACCATGGCCCGTAATGACTTCCAGGGCCAAGAGAGAAACAAAGCCAATCATAGCTAGACGACCATTGAACAACTCAGCGTAGGGGGTAAAGCCAGACTGAGACTCGCTCATAACGTACATTTGAGGCTCGATGGCGAAATTGTTCATTTTCCCTTGGTCATCGATGATAGAACCGCTTCTCATAATGGTGCTCCTGTTTGTTGCGTTTTCTTTACCTTTCTTAATATAAGTTAACACTTAGTTTACAAAATTGCAAGGGCAGGCCCATTCGGCTATGGTGGTGGGTTAAAAAGAAGGGAATAGCCCCCATGTATCAGTGCTTTGTAAAAAATTGCACGATTTGACTATAGGTATCTGGGGTATTAGCATCCCAACCTAGACCCCATTCGGCCCTGCCGGGAATCGGCTCTATCTTGGAGCGGCTTTGGTGTAATAACTGCCGCAGGCCCGCTTGGCTCTCTCTTAAGTGCAACAACTGGTGACGCCATGCCCCCACGAAGACAAGGGGGTGATCCCAGCGGCCATTTAAGGTTGGAACCAAAAGGCGATCGCCCTGGGCAACACTAGCACAACGTAACCGGGCGTAAAGCTGGGGTTGGCGGGGTTGATCAATGGCCGAGATGAGAATTGCACGGGTTTGCTGGGGCACCGCTTGCACGCCAGCAGCAATAGAAGTGGTTTTGCCTTGACTAGGATCAGGATTGAACACTAAATAGTCCTGGGGCAAGGTTCGCTTTCCCCAGTCCCAGTTATGGGGGCCCAAAACAATTCGGGGAATCCATCCCGTAGTTGCCAGGGTCTCTAGCAGCCATTGACCTAGGGGCTGGCCATTGAGCCAAGGTAGAGCGGCTTTGTCCTGACCCATCCGTTGGGAGTAACCTGCCGCTAGAACGATCGCATAGGCAAGGGGGGGCTTAGTCATGGCCGCGCCAATGGCCAATCAACTCGGCCACAATACTGACCGCAATTTCCTCTGGGGTTTCTGCCCCAATTTCCAGGCCAATGGGGGCGTGAAGAATCTCCTCCGGCAAAGGACTCCCATGGTGCTGATCATAAACTTGGCGCAGAGTGCTAATGCGCTTGCGACTGCCTAAAATGCCCAGGTAATCCAACCGAGCAAAGCCATCCTTTAACTCGCCAAGGGTGTGCAGATCCTGGGGCAACCCCCGGGTCACTAAAGCCACCCAGCGCGGCCCCTGCCAGGCATAAAAGGTATCTAGGGCATGGCTCAGGAAAGGAAAACAGCGAGTGCCCTCGGGTAAGGCATCAGCAGCTAACCAGGAGGGGCGATCGTCATAAACGATCATTTGCCACCCTAAGCCACTGGCCAAATGGCTAAGGGCACGGCCCACATGGCCAGCACCCACCACTAGCAATACCGGCGGTGGCCAGAGCTGCTCAACAAAGAACTCTTGAGAGGGAAAGGGGTCTTTGGCTGTCAAGGCAATGGGAAACTCTCCGTGCAATTGGCAAACTATGGGTACGGCTTGCCCTTGGCTTAACTGCTGGTGAATGTGCTTAATCGTAGAGACTAGGGTAAAGGTTTGGGCATCCAGGTACTGCACCCAAAGTCTCATGGTGCCACCACAGATACCATCCCGGAGCTGCTGGGGATTCCCCCAAAGATCAATGTCCAAAACCTGGGCTTTGCCAGTTTGCATTACCTGTGCTGCTGCCACTATGACCTTAGCTTCGGCAGCCCCACCCCCAATCGTACCTACCCACTGGCCGCTGGGGGTGATTAGCATTCGCGCCCCTCCTTGACGGGGGGTTGACCCCTGGCTGGTTACTACCGTAGCCAGTGCCACTGGCCCCTCTGCTAGGGCAGTTGCCAAGGCCTGCCAGAAATGAGTCATAAACTTTTTATTAAAATCTCGAAAATGATTTAACTTTTGCTTATTCTAAGTACAGCTTAACAAATGGTATTGTGATGGATCTCAATACGGTGAGCCGGGTCGTACAGCCGCGCACCCTGGCAGAAGCCCCGTTTCCCTGGTCGTCTGATATGGCTTGGCTGGCGGGGGGCACTTGGCTCTTTTCTGAGCCTCAAAGCCATTTAACCACCCTAGTGGATTTGCGTAGCCTCAATTGGCCCGATTATGAATTAAACGAATCGGGGCTGACGATTGGTGCTACCTGTGCGATCGCCACCTTGGCTGGGATGTCCCTGCCCACCCACTGGTCTGCCGCAGAATTGGTTCCTGTCTGCTGTCAGGCTTTGCTGGCCTCGTTTAAGATTTGGAACGAAGCTACAGTGGGGGGCAATATCTGCTGTGGCTTGCCCGCCGGCTCTATGATTACCCTGAGTGTGGCCTTAGATGGAGTTGGCACCCTCTGGGGCCACGGCGGGCAGAGGCGTCAAGTGGCCATTGCCGATTTTATTACAGGTGAAGGACAAAAAGATTTGCACCCCGACGAGGTCTTACGCAGTATTCACATTTCTGCCTCGGCCTGGCAACGGCGTTATACCTATCGTCGTTGTGCGTCTGGAGAGCAGGGGCGATCGATGGTGTTTTTAGTGGGGACGGTTGACCCCACCACTGACGAATTTGTGCTAACCCTTACCGCCGCAACTCAGCACCCCATGCAATTACGCTTTCCTAGTTTGCCTTCCTGGTCAACCGTACACAAGGCCCTAGACGAGCAAATTCCCTTTACCCTTTACCTCGAAGATGCCTATCGCTGCGCTACCTACCGCCAGCACATGACGTACTATTTTGCCGAACAAATTTTGGCAGAGTTGGCAGCGGATCCCTAGGGGGAATTGTTGCTGTGGTTACCCTAGTGTTTAAGGAGTATCTATCCCGATGCAATTTGAAGTAAATGGTAAGGGTTTTGCCGTAACCCCCACCAGTGGCCAGTGTCTACGCACCTTTCTGCGGGAACTGGGCTTTTTGGGGGTAAAAAAGGGATGTGATACCGGAGATTGTGGTGCCTGTACGGTTTGGGTAGATGGTAAACCCATTCATAGCTGCCTTTACCCGGCCTTTCGCGCCCAAAATCGCCACATTACGACCATTGAGGGGCTAGGTTCCCAGCAGCAGTTGCATCCCCTCCAACAGGCCTTTTTGGCTGCCCAGGGCTATCAATGCGGGTTTTGTACCGCTGGGATGTTAATGACCGCTGCCAGCCTAGAGTCCCTCTCCGGCGATGAGTTGCCCCGCTTGATGAAGGGAAGTCTGTGCCGCTGTACGGGCTATCGAGCCATCCAGGATGCCCTTGAGGGGATTGCCAACGTGGAAACGGAGCAGCCGGGCCAAGGGGTGGGAGCCTGTGTGGCCAACCCTTTAGGGCCAAGCATTGTCACTGGCCAAGCCCGCTATACTGCCGATGTGGCCATTGAGGACTTGCATTACTTAAAGGTGCTGCGATCGCCCCATGCCCATGCCCGCATTCTTAAAATTGATAAAACCCAAGCTCTAGCATTACCAGGGGTGCGGGCCATTTTCACCTGGGAAGATGTTCCGCGCAAGCGTTTTACCTCTGCCACTCACCACGATTACCGCGTTGATCCCGACGATACCTACGTTCTCGATCAAATTGTGCGCTTTAAGGGCCAGCGCATTGCTGCCGTTGTCGCCGACAGTGAAGCCCATGCCGAAGCAGCGGTGCGGGCCCTAGCCGTAGAGTATGAGATTTTTCCCGCTGTTTTTGATGCTGAAACAGCCATGGCTCCAGGAGCACCTATCCTACACCGGGACAGCGGCCCCGAATCTCGGATCATGCGCCCCGATCGCAACATTTTTGCCGAAATTCATGGCGAGCAGGGCAATGTGGCCGAGGGGTTTGCCCAGGCTGCTTATCTTTACCAAGACACCTATCAAACCAATCGCCAGCAGCATGTTCACCTAGAAACCCACTGTTCTGTCAGTTGGCTAGATGACCAGGGCCGTTTGCATGTGCGCACCTCTTCGCAAACGCCGTCCCTCACTAAGGAAAAGCTGTGTCATATTTTTGATATTTATCCAGAAAAAATTCATGTCTTTAGTGAGCGGGTTGGGGGAGGCTTTGGCGGCAAGCAGGAGGTTCTCACCGAGGATCTGTGTGTCTTGGCCACCCTAAAAACAGGGCTGCCGGTTAAGTGGGAGTTTACCCGCCAAGAAGAGTTTATCGGTGGGGTGTGTCGCCACCCCATCAAGATTGATGTCAAGCTCGGGGCAGATGCAGCAGGTTACCTAACTGCCATGCAGGTGCGGGTGGTTTCCAATACCGGGGCTTACGGCAACCACGGCGGTACGGTTCTATTTCGCTGCCTTGCTGAACCCCTTTCGATCTATAACTGTGCCAACAAAAAGGGAGATGGCTACGCCGTTTATACCAATACCCTGCCTTCGGGGGCATTTCGCGGCTATGGAGCTGCCCAAATGTGTTTTGCCCTAGAGTCGGCCATTGATGAACTAGCCAAGCTAGTCGGAGATACCCCCTCGATGTTCCGTCACCGCAATATGATCCATCAAGGGGATGAAATTAACAGCATCTATGAAGGGCCCCATGACTTAGATTTCAATAGCTATGGCCTGGATCAATGTGTGCAGTTGGTCGAGAGTGCCCTCCACAGCGATCGCGGCCTGGCGAAACCAGCCGAAGAAGATTGGTTAGAGGGGCGAGGCTGGGCCATGAGTATGGCGGAAACAATTCCAGGAGAGCACCGCAGCGAAGCCCACCTTTGGTTGCAGCCCAGTGGGGATTACCAGTTGGCCATTGGCTCCGCTGAGTTTGGTAACAGCATCATCACAGCCCACCGCCAGATTGCAGCCACCGTCTTGGGAACAACCACGGGCCAAATTGACAGCCTCATTGCCGATACCGATCGCGCCCCCTTTGATAGCGGCACCTTTTCATCTACGGGGGTACCTGTGGCTGGTAAAGCGGTGGAGCTAGCTGCCCGCGCCCTAAAGAAGCAACTGTTAACCTGTGCCGCGAAGCACTGGCAGGTGGACATGAATCAGTGCTCCCTTGATGCAGAAGGCGTGTACTGGGGCGATCGCCGGTTGGCCTTAACGGAGCTTTATACCCTAGCCCAACAGCAGGGCCATAAGCTGGAGGCCTGCCGCAAAGCCTACGCCACGCCGCGATCGGTCTCATTCAATGTACAGGGGTTCCGGATAGCCGTCCATCGTATTTCCGGCGAGATTAAAATTCTGCACAGCGTTCATGCTTGTGATGCGGGTACAGTCATTAACCCCATGCAGTTGCGGGGACAAGTTGAAGGCGGCATTGTCCAAGCCCTTGGGGGGGCCTTGCAGGAAGAATTATTGCTAGATGAAACAGGGGGCGTTCGCAATGCAGCGATTCGTACCTATCGCATTCCCAGTTTTCCTGAAGCACCCCGAACAGAAGTCTTTTTTGCCCAAACCCAAGAATTAACAGAACCTTTTGGGGCCAAGGGAATAGCCGAAACCTCCTTTGACCCAGTGGCACCGGCCCTAGCCAATGCCCTAGCCGATGCAACCGGCGTGCGCTTTCCCCGCTTGCCGCTTCGTCCCGATAAACTCTATGAGTCCCTGATATAGCGATCGCCGCTGGCAGGCTTACTTAAGTTGGGGAGATTGAGTCAAAGACCAGTGGTAGTCAATTTCTCCACCCTTGCGCTGCCACTCTTCCTCAAGCTGTTTTTGTTGAGATAACGCCTTCCGTAATTGGACAATGACCCCTTGGACTTGAATATAGGCAGAACTACGAATGTCTAAACTCGGCAATGACACTTGCTCTAAAAGCTGTAGGAGCAGTTCATAGTGAACATGGGACGGCAGGGAAATTGGTAATTCCGTTGATTGAGATGGGCGCACTAGAGAGTGAACCTCCGGGAAAAAAGAATGGAGAAGGCTGATATGCTTTTCATTTATATCATTATGCCCAATAATTCTATGCCCAATGATCAAGTCCGTTAAGTTTAAGGCTTGAGAATTTTCCGGCTGAGAACTGTGACATCCCAAGCACCCATGGTAGTTCCATCAAGCAAGCGTATAAAATAACGTTCAGTCCTAGAATATTCAGCCCTTGGGGAAATGCACCTGATGCTCAGTCAAACTCGCCTCCGTTATGCCTACTATCCAGGCTGTGTAGCCCAGGGGGCCTGCCGGGAATTACACCTGTCTACCCAGGCGATCGCCCCCCTCCTAGATATGGAGTTAATTGAACTGAAACAGGCATCTTGCTGTGGTTCGGGCACATTCAAGGAAGATTCGTGGCTTCTGGAAGATACGGTCAATGCTCGGAACATTGCCCTAGCGGAAGAGCTAAACTTACCCCTGTTAACCCACTGCAGTACCTGCCAGGGGGTGATTGGCCATGTGGATGAACGCCTTAAGGAGGCCCAAAGCCAACGACCAGAGTATTTGGCTCAGGTTAACCAGTTATTGGACGAGCAGGGGTGTCATCCCTATCGGGGTAGTACGGACGTCAAACATATTCTCTGGGCGATCGTGGGTGATGTGGGACTGGAGACCCTAGGGAAAAAAGTTGTCCGCTCCCTGACCGGCCTGAAATGTGCCGCCTTCTATGGCTGTTATCTACTGCGAAGTCAAAAACAACTGCCCTTTGATCATCCCATTCATCCCCAGTCCTTGGAAAATGTCTTTGAGACCCTAGGGGCCACCCCGGTGGACTACAACGGCCGCACCCAATGCTGTGGTTGGCCCCTGTCTAGCTACGCCACGGAAGAATCCTTTCGCATGGCAGGACTGCGCCTCAAAGCAGCGATCGCCGCCGGTGCCGATTGTATTGTCACCCCCTGCCCCCTCTGTCATCTAAATTTAGATTCACGCCAACCGGAAATTGCAAACATTATGGGTGAATCCCTCCAGTTACCTATTTTGCATTTACCCCAATTGGTGGGGTTAGCCCTAGGGTTAGAACCAGCCCAATTAGGCCTGGGTAAGCACGTTGTCTCCACCCAGTCAGTTTTAGCAAAGCTTAAAAACTATAACGCATAGCTCTAAATATATAGATAATGATAACTGCCAAAAATCTTTAGAGTGTCCGTATAGGCCGCTAGTGCTTCTACGCCCTCAGCAATGGTGGCGGCGCGGCCATTCACCTCGAGATCTAGGAAAAATACATAATCCCCTAAGGCCCGCTTACTGGGGCGGGATTCAATACGAGAAAGATTTATTTGGCGATCGCCCAACAGATTCAGGGACTTGACTAGGGAGCCGGGTTCATTGGTCTTGAGACTAAAGGCCAGGGAGGTATGGCTATCATCCGGCCCCGGTAAACCATCCCCTTGACTGCGGCTGAGAATCCAAAACCGGGTACAGTTGTGGGCAAAGTCTTGAATATCCGTCGCTAAAATTGGCAGATTATGGAGAGAGGCCGCCCAAGGGGCCGCGATCGCCGCCGCAGTGTTATCCTCCTGAACATAGACCAAGCCTTCAGTAGTGGAGGTCATTAACCGTTGCTCGGCCCAGGGTAACTGTTGTTGCAACCACTGTTGACATTGACCCAAGGCTTGGGGATGGGAGTAAATGATTTTAATCTGCTCTAGACCCGTAGCATGGGTAATGAGGGTGTTGGCAATGGGACGAACGATGGCATGTTGAATGTGAAGATCCGGCCCCTGCCATAGGGCATCTAGGGTCATATTCACACTACCTTCCACAGAATTTTCACTGGGCACAATGGCCAAATCTGTCTCGCCAAGGGCAAGGGCCTTTAACGTGGCGGGAATACTTGAATAGCTGTGTAATTCAACTGTTTGATCCTGTGTTTTAGTTAGCCATTGGGCACAAGCTTTGGCCGCTTCTTCGCTGTAGGTTCCGGCTGGGCCTAGATGGGCAAGGGATAGGGCCATTAAGATATTGACAACCTATAAAAACTATCACCGTAATTATATCCAACCCACAGATAGGGCGATCGCTAAAACAGACCTGTGTTCTCATTAGTGTTATCATTAGTGTTATCATTAAAGAATAAATAAGATTGACGACAGCAATTGATGAAAAGTTTTACTATTCCCAAAAAGTATTGCGCTGTCCCATCAACCATTTGAGTTAAGTTAAAGCCGTTTTAGTCTATACAAGATTCTGAGCAACAGGAATCCGAAAAAACATTCTGGTAATGAGGTACGGATATGACCGATATGGATCATTTAGCATGGCAAGACCAGTATGCCTTAGGCCATGGTGAAATTGATCAACAGCATCGAGCACTGCTCAGTTTATTAAGGCATCTCAGACAGGCGATCGCAACCTCTGTCGATTCCACCACTATAGAAAACAGCCTTCAAGAAATCGTCAATGAAACCCTGAACCACTTTCGGGATGAAGAGAAACTGATGGGGGGCAGCAACTACCCAGGGTATTTGGGACACAGGGCAGCCCACCAAAATCTTGAGGCAGCTATGGGAAAATTAGTTGCTACCTTTGAGGCAGATCCAGCTAGCTTTACCCTAGAGACAGTCGCAGCCTTGGGGGAACTTATCTTGCACCATATTTGTGAAGAGGATCAACCCATGGTGCAATTTCTCAACGCTCCAGATGCCACAGCCGCTACTGAAGGCAAATTGACCGCCGCCAGCCTTTTCTAGCGGTTTCGTCCTAATTGGAGATATTTCTTAGATATTGGCGGATACGGGCGCAGTTTGGGCCCATAATATGGCAGACTTTTGAAGAACATTACGTCATCCTACTCGTCGTTAAATTTTTCCATGACTCAACCGAAGCGTGCATTAATTACGGGCATTACTGGCCAAGATGGCTCTTACTTAACGGAATTGCTGCTCGATAAGGGGTATGAAGTCCATGGCATTATCCGACGCACCTCCACCTTCAACACCGATCGCATTGATCACGTTTACGAAGACCCCCATAAAGAGTCTGCGAAGTTATTACTCCACTACGGTGATTTAACGGACGGAGCCACCCTGCGGCGCATCTTAGAAATGGCTCGGCCCGATGAAATTTATAATTTGGGTGCCCAATCCCATGTGCGAGTGAGTTTTGATGCCCCAGAATATACGGTGGATACCGTTGCCATGGGTACATTGCGGCTTTTAGAAGCAGTGCGGGATTACCAACAGCGCACGAGCATTCCGGTGCGATTTTATCAAGCGGGTTCCTCCGAGATGTTTGGCCTCGTCCAGGCAGTTCCCCAGAGTGAAACCACACCCTTTTATCCTCGCAGTCCCTACGCTTGCGCCAAGGTCTATGCCCACTGGCAAACGGTGAACTATCGGGAAGCCTACGATATTTTTGCTTGTAACGGTATTTTGTTTAACCATGAATGCGTCACGGCCGAAACGCCGGTCATTATCCGCAAAGATGGCCTCATTGATATTGTGCCCATTGAAGATATGGTTCCCCATCGCACCAGCGCGGAACATGGTCATCGCTACACCACGGATGTGCCCCTAGGCGATCGCTTTCAGGTTTGGGATGCCCAGGGCTGGACAGACGTGACCTGCATGACGGCAACCTGGAATGGGGCCAAACAACGTGCCAATAAGCAGGTGCATCGAATTGCGGCCCGGGGAGCAATTTATCAGGCCACCAGTGAGCATCAGGTTTTTATCCAAGGGGAAAATGGAGCGATCGCCCAACCCGCAGGAGACGTTAAAGTTGGTGATGCCTTGGCATTGATTGAGTTACCCCCAGCAACGGAGCAGCTAGATTTAACCCAGTCTGAAGCCTGGTTGCTGGGCATTTTAGCGGCGGAGGGTTATGTTACCGAAGAGGGCAAGGTGACTGCCACCAATCAAGATGAGACCCTCTTAGGACGGATTGGGGCAACGTGGCGGAAGGTTACCGGGGGCTACTGCACCCACCATCAAACCCAAAGTGGTTTTGAGAATGGCCGACCCGTCATCCAACTCCACTTGAATGGAAATCGGGCCTATGGTCGCTATATTCGCGAATCCCTTTATACGCGGTCAGGTTACAAACGCATTCCCAAACGAATTTTGAATGGAGGGGAACCAGAGCGACTTGCCTTTCTAGAGGGGTTTAATGCTGGGGATGGTCTGAAAAGTACCCCCTGTACCTACGAATTTCAAGGATTTCGCACCGCTTCAGCCGTGATGGCAGCCGGACTGTACTGGCTAGTGACGACCACACTTCAACAACGGATTACCCTGTGTACCGAGGATCGGGATGGGCGATTATACTACCAACTCAATCTCAATTCCCCGGATGTTGTTGGTCAACAGGGACAACATTTACGCAAGCCTACTGAGGAAGTAGTAAAGGCAAATCCTATTGATTACGATGGCTGGCTCTTTGATTTTGCAACCACCTCAGGAACCTTCCATGCTGGGGTGGGCCAAGGTTGGATCCACAATTCACCGCGACGAGGGGAGACCTTCGTTACCCGCAAAATTACCCGCGCCCTCGCTCGGATTGTGTTTGGTCTACAAAAGAAAATTTACCTGGGCAACTTAGATGCCAAGCGAGATTGGGGCTATGCCAAGGATTATGTTGAGGCCATGTGGCTGATGCTGCAACAGGAACGGCCCGATGACTATGTGATTGCCACGGGGGAAACCCATTCCGTGCGGGAGTTTTTAGAGACCGCCTTTGGTTTGGTCAATCTCAACTGGGAAGACTACGTGGAATTTGACCCGCGTTACCTGCGCCCAGCGGAGGTGGAGCTTTTGATTGGGGATTCCAGCAAAGCTCAAACCCAATTAAATTGGAAACCCTCGGTGACATTTAGGGAATTAGTAAAAATCATGGTGACAGCGGATCTGCGGGCGGTGGAGCGGTCTAAAAATGGATCATCTACCGATGAAAATACGCCGGAGTCAGTTCTGGATATTGTGGCCAGTCGTCAACTCATTAGTAAAGCTGACTAACCTAAACCTATGCGTAATCTCTCAGATACAAAGATTTTGGTGACGGGGGGGGCTGGATTCCTAGGGCAGCAGGTTGTCGCCCAATTACTTCAGCAGGGAGCAACTAAAGAAAATATCACCCTTCCGCGATCGCGGGATTGGGATTTACGCTCCCTGGAGGCCTGTCAACAAGCGGTTCAGAATCAAGATTTAGTCATTCACCTAGCAGCCCATGTGGGCGGCATTGGCCTCAATCAAGCCAAGCCAGGGGAACTGTTCTACGACAATTTGATGATGGGGGCCCAACTGATTCATTCGGCTTACCAGGTGGGGGTGAGGAAGTTTGTGTGCGTGGGTACGATTTGCGCCTACCCTAAGTTTACTCCGGTCCCCTTCAAGGAAGCGGATCTCTGGAATGGCTACCCAGAGGAAACCAATGCCCCCTACGGAATTGCTAAAAAAGCCCTTTTAGTGCAGCTTCAAGCCTATCGACAGCAGTACGGGTTTAATGGCATCTATCTATTGCCCGTCAACCTCTACGGTCCCCGTGATAACTTTGATCCGAAAAGTTCCCATGTGATTCCGGCTCTGATCCGCAAAGTCTACGAAGCCCAACAACGGGGCGATCTCACCCTATCTGTCTGGGGAGATGGCAGTCCCACCCGGGAATTTCTCTATGTGGATGACGCGGCCCGGGGGATTGTCACCGCGGCGATCGCCTACGGGGGAGCCGAACCGGTGAACTTAGGAACCGGCGAAGAAATTACCATCAAAGATCTGGTGATGCTGATCTGTGAATTAATGGAGTTCAGGGGTGAAATTGTCTGGCAAACCGATAAGCCTAATGGCCAACCCCGGCGGTGCTTAGATACGGAGCGGGCAAAGGACTATTTTAACTTTGAGGCGGAGGTCTATCTACGGGAAGGGTTAAGGCGCACGATTGAATGGTATCGTCAAAACCCGAGTTAGGCGGCTTCAGCTATCGGTAAGGCTTGGTAGGAAAGTATTCTGAGTGAGAATATCAGGTAGTCGTAGGCTCCTTCTAGAAGCTCCATTGATTCTGACCCGACAGCTAATTTTTTATTGACTAAAATGGGAATGCACTTCACGACCGATCAGTAACTATGTTAGAAGATAAACAAAAGAGAATAGTGGTTGCACCTCAGCCATCACTGGTTTCACACTCTTCACTACCACCTAATCGCGTTATTAGTGTTGAGCTAGAGGATGGGGAGGATGTCGAATGGATGTGGATGGCACTACCTGACGGTACAAAGTACGTCAGTGGATATACCATTGTCAAAAAATAAAGCAGATGGTTCTAGCGCAGTGCATTGCTGCGATTATCTACGATCTTAAGGACGATAGAATGAGAGTCTCCATTATCAATGAAGTGATCAAGCAGCTAGAAGTAATGCCGCAGCACCTACAACAACAAGTGCTTGAATTTACTCAAGCGTTAGCAACATCTGAAGTTCGAGGAACTCCAGGGCAACAATTGCTATGTTTTGCAGGTTCAATCCCTCCAGAGGATCTCCAATTAATGCGTGAGGCAATCGAGCAAGATTGTGAGCGGATAGATATTGATGGGTGGTAGGTTTTTGCTCGATACCAACATCGTTATTGCACTTTTTGCAGACGAGGTGATCGTCAAAGACAATCTTGCTCAAGCTAGTGAAGTTTTCATTCCAAGCATTGTCATTGGTGAGCTGTGTTATGGAGCCAGAAAGTCAGGACGAGTTAAAGCAAACTTAGCAAGAGTTGATAAATTAGTTGCTGGTAGCACAATATTGGTATGTGATGCTGAAACGGCTCAGCAATATGGCGAAGTTAAGAATAACTTGAGGCTCAAGGGTCGCCCACTGCCTGAGAATGATGTCTGGATTGCAGCCCTTGTCCTACAGCATGATCTGATTCTGATAACACGAGATAACCATTTTCAAGAAGTGGAGAATCTGCAAATCGTAGTGTGGTGAGTAAAGCCGCCGCATAACAACCCGGTCGGAGCGGACTGTCGAAAGTCTCCGGTATAGATACCAAGATTGCTGACAGCCGATCAACCGGAATGTTCGACGCTCAGTTGTCTATGGGGTAACACCATTGAAGAATTAGTCGTTGTATTTAGGTGCAGTCAGGGGTTCAGAGAATTATTGAGGAGAAGATTTTAAGCTTATGGACAGACAATACGGCTTTAGACTCACTCTCTTAACCAGTTAAATAGAGCTTCTACGGTGAGGTTAAAGTCTTTAGCAAATTCTGGTACTGGCAATCGTGCCTTTGGTTCATCATAGGCAGTCGTTGGTTGATCGGGTAGATAAACAAAAACTGATTGCTTATCTGGATCAATCAGCCAGCCCATCTGAGTTCCATGCGTGAGGCAGTACAGGATATTTTTGATGACTTTAGTTTGGCTCTGCTCAGGTGAAAGAATTTCGATGGTCCAATCTGGAGCAATGGAAAAAACATTTGCAACCCTACCATTTTCCTTGCGTGGAATTCGATTCCACAGAAATACAGCAATATCAGGTACGGTTGAGCGTCCGCCAAAAGTACAACGCAACTCTGTGAAAGCCCGTGCAGTCTGTTTGGGTTTTACAGCCAAATTAATTGCAGGTGCTAATTCAGTCTGGATTACGCTGTGCTCTCCTTGTGGCATTGGTTTCTGGATGATCAGTCCGTCAATGTACTCGCTGGCGGGTTTTGTCTCCGGCAACTGTAAAAAATTCTCTAGTGTAAGGGGTTTAGTAAAACTTTGCACCATTTTAAGATTCCCTTAAGAGAAGCAGGCTATTACTAGTTTATTGGTTATTCTACAGGTACATTAGGTCGTTGTTGCGGTCGAACGTTAGCGTGATCCATGGAGGTATCCTGTGCAAGATGGGCGTGTCATTGCCGATTCTTTGTCCCCAGCGGGCATTCGCTTAGTGACGTTGCAATTGACCTATCCTCGCTTTATCCATAGTGAACTGTTAACCCATCGCGTTTTTTCCCGCAATTCTGCCAGTTCTCGGGCCGTTCCCGTCACCAAAGTGATGGAGCAGGTGGAGCAGTATCCAGTGATTCCCTACCACTGGGGCCAAAATCAACGGGGGATGCAGGCGGCCGTAGAAATCGAGCAAAAAGATCAAGGGAAAAACATTTGGCTAGAAACCCGATTGGCGGTGCTAGAGGGGGCAAAAAAGTTAAATGAATTGGGGGTGCACAAACAGGTCGTTAATCGAATGCTGGAACCCTGGATGTGGATGCAAACCGTGGTTAGTAGTACGGAATGGGATAATTTTCTCCACTTGCGGAATCATCCCGATGCCCAGCCGGAGATGCAACAGCTGGCTAAAATGATCCAAACCTTACTGGAGAACCATACTCCGACCCCGGTGGACGTAGGGACATGGCATTTACCCTACATTGCCGCCGAAGAACGGGACACCTTTAGCCTAGACCAACTGAAGTATATGTCCGTGGCCCGGTGCGCGCGGGTGTCCTACTATTTGCGGGATGGGCGGCGCAGTGACCCGGAATCGGATTTAACCCTATACGAGCGGCTGGCAGGATCGGAGCCAAAACACCTTTCCCCCCTAGAGCATGTGGCTGAATGTATGGGCGATCGCCAGGGGTATGCTAATTTTACTGGCTGGCGGCAGTTACGATTTCATGCCGAAGGCTAACCATTTGCTGCCAACTGAATGCGCGGATCCACCCATTTAAGTAAAAGATCTGCCAATAGATTACCAATAATCAACATGGTCGCGCCCATCATCAGACTGGCCATCACCAGGTAAATATCTTGGGATTGGACGGCCTGCAAAATGAGTCGCCCTAAGCCCGGCCAATTAAAGAAAAATTCGGCAATAAAGGCTCCGCTCAACAAACTGGCAAACTCAAATCCGAGGAGCGTCACTAGCGGATTAATGGCATTCCGTAGGGCATGGACATAGATAACCCGATGTTCCGGCAATCCCTTGGCCCGGGCCGTCTGAATATAATTTTGGCGCAGGACATCCAGTAAATTGCCCCGCATTAAACGCTGTAGTCCGGCAAAACTGGTCAGACTCAAGGCTAGGGTGGGTAAAATTAAATGCCAGCCAATATCTAAAACTTTGCCTAACCCGGTTAGGTCATCGTGATCAATACTGGTCATCCCCCCCACAGGAAACAGGGGCGTATTCTGGGCCAGAAACAACAGGAGGAGGGCCGTAATAAAACTGGGAAATCCTTGGCCAATGTAGCTCACCACTTGTAACGTGCGATCGCTCCAACGATTTTGATTGATGCCCGCAATAACACCCAAGGGAATGGCTAAGCCCCAGGTGACAATAATGGAGGAAAAAGAGAGAAGTAAGGTAGCCGGAACCCGTTCCCACAAAAGAGATGCCACCGAACGCTGATAGACAAAACTGGTACCAAAATTGCCATGGCGAATAATTTGCCACAACCAATTAAAATATTGCTGAAGGGCAGATTTATTTAAGCCAAATTGGGCTTCTAATTCGGCAATGCGTTCCGGGGAAATTTGGGGATTGGCTTTCAGGGTATCTAAATAATTGCCAGGAGCCAACTGAATAATGGCAAAACTAAGGGCAGAGGCCAGAAAAAGGGTTAAAATCGCCTGCAACAGTCGCTTGACAATAAATTGGCTCGTTTCACTAGTCAGACCACGGAAAACATTCTGCTGAAGGTGGTGAAATTTTAGGGAAGGGGCGGAGGTAAGGATCATAAATTAATGGGGGACAACAAGAGGGATTCAAATCGGTAGCGGTTTCTATTATCAGAATCAAGCCCTAGGTGCTTATAACATAGCAAAGAATGCTTTGATGGCATCAACCATATCTTGGACATGCTCGAGAGATAGATCGGGAAATAATGGTAAACGAAGTAAACGATCAGCAACACGATCTGTGTTGACCAAATCGCCCTGGGTGCGTCCATAGCGCTGACCTGCTGGTGAGCTATGCAAGGGCACATAGTGGAACACACTCTTAATACCACTTTGCTTAAGGTAGGTAATCAGATCTGTGCGGACTGTTAGGTTGGGTAGCAAAATATAATACATGTGACCATTATGTTGGCAATGTTTGGGAATTTGAGGCCGACGAATTTTTGCGACTTCCTCTAACGATGCAAGTAGGTTATGGTAGTGATCCCAGATTTTAAGACGGCTTGCAATAATTTGATCAGCAAGTTCTAATTGAGCATAAAGAAATGCTGCAATAATTTCTCCAGGAAGATAACTAGAACCAATATCTATCCAAGTATATTTATCTATTTCTCCTCTAAAAAACTGACTACGATTCGTACCTTTTTCACGAATGATTTCGGCTCGTTCTACAAAACGATCTCGATTAATCAGGAGTGCCCCACCTTCTCCGGAGATAATATTTTTGGTTTCATGAAAGCTTAAGCATCCTAAATCGCCAATGGTACCTAAGGGTTGATCCCTATAGCGAGCATATATTCCTTGGGCGGCATCTTCGATAACCAGCAAGTTATATTTAGTCGCTAACGTCTGAAGTTCATCCATTTCACAACCTACCCCTGCATAATGCACCGGGGCGATCGCTCGGGTTCTATGGGTAATGGCACTCTCAACTAGGGTTTCATCTAGGTTTAGAGTATCGGGACGAATATCCACAAAGACCGGCACTGCTCCCCTGAGAACAAAGGCATTTGCAGTAGAGACAAACGTATAGCTGGGCATAATCACTTCATCCCCTGGTTCTAAATCTGCCAAAATTGCTGCCATTTCTAAGGCAGAGGTACAGGAGTGCGTAAGTAAGGCTTTTGTACAGCCTAACTGTTGTTCTAACCAAGTATGACATTGATGTGTAAAAGAGCCATCACCTGCTAGTTGCCCCGATTGGTAAGCTTGGCCAATCAGTTCTAATTCGCGTCCAGTAAGAAAGGGATGATTAAAGGGAATAGGTTTCAATTAGCGACTGCCTACGACGATGCCAAACACAATAGCTGCCATCCCTAACATTTTAGGCAGGGTAATTGGCTCCTTAAAGAATACCGCACTTAGGAAAAGTACCAAGACAAAAGCGAAGCTCATAAAGGGATAGGCATAGCTGAGGGGAAACTTAGTCATGGCAGCCATCCAACTGAGGGCCGCCAAAAATGCAGCAGCAAATCCACTGATAATCCAAGGATTGAGTAGTAAATATGCTAGATGGAGAAGTTTTTCAGCAGTCTGTTGAGGCAAGGGGCCGGCTAGGCTCACCTGCCATTTTATAATCATTTGCCCATATACAGTAAAAAATATCGTAAGAAAAATATATAAATGATTTGAAGTCATTTTTGCATTACCAAGAATTTTATAAAATCATTGTAATAGCATCAATTTTCAGAAACGATATATTTAAGAATATCTGACTGTGGGACAAACATTAAAGTATCTATAATACTTACAAAATTTTCAAAGATAGGTAGATTTTGAAAATATTGCTTGTAAGGACCATAAGCTTTGTAAATTAGCTTAATATTGTTTTGACTAAATTTTTCTTCTTGACCATCTAAATATTTTTTAGCTGCAATTCCTGAAATATACTCAGTTCCTCCAACTTGTTTAATGATTGAGATTAATCGGTCAACTCTATCTAATTCTAAAGAAAAATGACGAGAATCAGCAAATTGAGTAGTTATTTTAGAATACTTACATATTTTCATAATAATATATTGATTTAAGTCTGAAAGAAAGTTCCATTTATGCTTTAGGTAAATATCTTCAAGGAAATAAATTATTTCATTAAATTGTGGTGACTTACAATAAGTATGAATGATGGTTTTGAAGTGTTTCTCTTGCCAATGAAAATCTTCTAATGTAACTTCACTTATTTTTAGATTTACTGATTTTTTATTAATAGGAATGGTTAACCAAAAAATACCGTTTTTAGAATACAATTTATTTCTATTTCGCCAATCATTTTTTGTATATTGAACTTCATCTAAAAAACAAAAAAAATCGGCGTCATTTATTAAATCAAAGTAGCCTTTCCAAGGTATGTAATTTGACTGTAAAATTACTACTTTCATAGCTAGTTCAACTTAAATGGTTTATTGAGAATTTTCTGTGGATTACCAATTACCCAAGCATCATCAGGCACATCTTGTGTAATAACTGTTCCAATACCAATATGGACATGATTGCCAATCACAATATCATTAGATATAACTGTTCCACTACCAACAAAAGACGCTTGGCCAATTTTTACGTTTCCCGAAATAGTAACTCCAGGACTAATATAGGATCCATCTTGAATTTCACAATTATGAGAAATAGTAACTGAATTATTAATTAATACACCTTTACCTAAAAAAACTTCTTTGTCGAGATTACACATTGGGTAAATAAGAGATCCTGAAGATACATTTGCTAAAGGTGAAACATAGGCTGTAGGATGAACTAAATTAAGTAATTTTCCAGATGCATTACTAATTTCTGTTATCAATTTAAGTCTTAAGCTCATATGCTTATAACCAACACATAAAAGCCATAGAGAATTATTTATATGATTGATATATTCGTTGAAATAAAAATGATTATTTGATGTTCTAGAAAGTTTATCGTCAAAGTAAAATCTTGGGTAATCATAGTTAGATGAATTGAGAAGTAATTCAACTTGCTTACCTAATTCACCGAATCCTAGAAAGCTTATATTCACTTACTTTACCGCTATAAAACCAACATATTTAAATATATTTCTTGTAATAGGTAAAGCTTTAATAAGATAGTCATGCATAACACTTGCATGCTGAAAGCGTAAATGATAATCCATAGAGGTATCATTAATAAGTTGAGCCTGCCCCAAAAACCAATGATAGATAAAGTCTACTTGTTTAAAGCCTACGTCAAAAAGTTGTTCTTGTATATCTTCCTCTCTAATTCCACCCTGAACATGTTTTTGATGCTCAGCCTTAATAAATAGTTCCTTTGATATTCCAAATTGTTTTTCAATCTCTTCGCCTTTTTGATTTACAGCTTTAATTTCTCTTTGAATAATTTGATCATAATTTTTTGATAAATCTAGTTGCTTTATACCATCCCAAAAATAAGCGTTTGGACTGAGATCAGCATAAAATAAACCTCCATTTTCTAGAGAGTTATAAACATTGATCAACGTTGGCTTGATGGTGTATAAATGATCTAAAAACGAATAGGCTGTAGCTAAATTATAATAACCTTGTTGTAACTTTACATCACCTGTATCTGCATTAATCAAAGAAATTTTTGCTTCTCCTGTTTTATCCACTTTATCGAGCATTGCTTGTGTAATATCAATCCCTATAATTTCCTCAACATATTTTTTGAGAATATCAATCATAAAGCCAGTTCCACATCCAAAGTCAATAACTCGTTTAATTTGATGTTTTGTGATAAGTGATTGAATAATTTTCTCTACTCTTGCAATGCTTTCAGGTCTGTAATGTGGTTCAATCGTATTATAGTCATTAACCATAACTGAGTGAACAGCAACATTAGCCTCAATAGCTTCTTGATAAAACTTATTTTGTGTATCCATTATTCTACTCTTTGCTTGAATTTTCGATTTTCAAAAGGTGCATAATATTCATCATAGTTGCTGGGAACTTGAGCATGGAAACCCAACTTTTGCTTTGCAATTTCTGAAATATTACTCAAATCGATATCTTTCATTGCTCTAGGTATATCAATACGTTGCTTCATCCATGGCCTAATCATATTAATTGTTAAGGCATGCCTCCAATCATTTGTAAAGTTTTGCCCTCCTGCATGCCAAATTCTAGCATTAAAAAAGAAAACATCTCCTGCTTTTGCAATTAACCTGTGAGCATTATAGTAAAAATCATCAGACTTAGGCTGTGTTGAGATTTGTTGACTAAATGGTAGGAACCAAGTTGCTCCATTATCTAGAGTAAAATCATCAAGTAATATTGTAGCTCCTATGTTGGTAATATATCCTGGGATAATACGTGGACAATCAGTGTGTATTCTTTGACTATAATTAGATTGATGGGGAGGCATAGACGAAGATGTGTATGCATAAACAATACAGCCTTCTCCTAAAATCAAATTAAATGGTTCTCTAATCAGCTCAATATCAAAAATATCACAGAAAATTTTTCCATACAATGAACATATTAAAACCATTCCATAATCCGAATAATCTTTTGTTCCATGATACTTAACTTCATGGTCAATTGCCTTTGTTAAATATATTTTTAATTGTGTAATCAAGAAATCTGGCAGTACACCTTTTATAATAGAAAATCCTTGAGTTTGAATGTCTTGTATAAAGTCATCTTTGTTAAACATAATTTCTTGACTAGATGTTTTTTGTTTCTTTGACTATAAATAAAGGTCTATTTTGAACTTCTTGTAAAATTCTGCCCACATACAATGAAGAAAAACCTATTAATACTATTTGAACTCCAGATAAAAATACAATAATAGCAACTATTGAAGCATAACCAGGTTGATAGTCTACAAAGAAAATTTTTGCTACAAGCAATGTAATTAGTGAAATGAAACCTGTAATAGCTAAAATAAAACCTAGTATAGATATCCAACGTAAGGGCAAATCAGAAAATGAAATAATTGATTCCATTGCCATTAGTAAACGTCTGTTTAAGTTATAAGAAGATTTTCCATCTTTTCGTGCTTGATGATTGATTGGTATGTAGATTTTAGAAAATCCCAGCCAGTTTTCTAAACCCGGCAAATATCTAGATTTCTCAGAAAGTTTATTGTATGAATTTATAAATCTTCTAGACATAATTCGCATTGTTGCCACGTTTAAGGGTATGTTTTGACCAGTTAATTTATTCAATAGGATGTTAAATAAATACGAAGAAATTTGCTTGAGGTAATTATCTCTACGTTTTTGTCTTAACCCATAAACTACATCATACTTGCCTGACATTATATATGGTAAAAGCTTAAGCATTTCTTTGGGTGGATCTTGCTGATCTACATTCATCATGCATATTAAGTCACCTATTACATAGGCATAACCCGCTGAAACAGCTATATGTTGACCAAAGTTACGACTAAGAGAAATCATTTTAATCTGCGCATGTTTACTGGCAACGGTTTTTATGTTTTCTTCGTCAACTTCTCCACTTCCATCGATAACGAAAAGTACTTCTATTAAATCTATTTCTTTTGGAAGCTTTAGTGAAAATACTTCTTCAATGAAATCCTTTGCAAGATAGCTATCTTTATATATGGGAGTTACTATGGAAAGCATTATTTTCTCTCTGTTGTCAGAATACATCTTGCTCTTATTGGTTGCCTCCTAAGTAATTTAAAAATATATGGGAATCTCTT
This sequence comes from Candidatus Synechococcus calcipolaris G9, assembly GCF_029582805.1. Classification (NCBI taxonomy): domain Bacteria; kingdom Bacillati; phylum Cyanobacteriota; class Cyanophyceae; order Synechococcales; family Synechococcaceae; genus Synechococcus; species Candidatus Synechococcus calcipolaris. The sequence goes on from NZ_JAKKUT010000008.1 coordinate 344,897, forward strand.
CAAGATATAGGGATATCGCAAACAAAATTATAATGACTTCAGCTTCTATCTTCAGCAGATCTAGTATTTTTTTGATGATTATATCTATTTACTCTAGTTTAATATACTTATCGTAATCAGTTAATACAACTGGTAAGTGTTTGACCTGTTCTATTTCTGTATATTCCTTATAAAAAAGTATAACTGTTCTCCAAAATACTTAGTAAGTACTCGCCATAGCCACTTTTTAATAGAGGTTGGGCTAACTGTTTCAGTTGTTCTTCATCAATAAATCTCATCCGGTAGGCAATTTCTTCTACACAGGCAACCTTAAATCCCTGTCGCTGTTCTAGAGTTTGAATAAACATTGCTGCCTGCAAGAGAGATTCGTGGGTTCCCATATCAAGCCAAGTATACCCTCGCCAAAGCACCCTTATCCTCAATTTTTCTTGAGCTAAGTATAACCGATTTAGGTCGGTAATCTCGAACTCCCCCCGCAAAGATGGTTGTAGGGTTGCCGATAGATGCGCTACTTGGGAATCGTAAAAATAAATTCCAGGTACGGCGTAGGATGAGCGAGGATACTCTGGTTTTTCTTCTAAATTGATCACTTTACCATTTTCATCAAATTCAACGACTCCATAGGCCTTAGGATTGATGACACGATGGGCAAAAATAAGAGCGCCATCTTCGAGTTGGGATGCTTCCTGTAAAATACTGACCAAACCATTACCATAGAAGAGATTATCCCCCAAGATTAAGCACACTGGTTGATGATCAATAAAGTCTTTTGCCAAAACAAATGCTTGAGCCAATCCCTCAGGGTGAGGTTGAACTAAATAGCTAAACTCTATTCCCCACTGACTACCATCACCCAGCAGTTGCTCAAATAGTGGAAGTTGCTGCGGACTGGAAATAATTAAAATATTTCTAATTCCTGCCAGCATCAGAACTGACAAGGGATAATAGATCATGGGCTTGTCATACACTGGCATTAGTTGCTTGCTCACTACTTGAGTGAGGGGATACAAGCGGCTACCAGAGCCTCCTGCCAATATAATACCTTTCATAGAATTAAATTAGCGATCGCCATAGTTTTTATCCATCCAAGTTTGATAGGCTCCAGAGCGCACCTGTTGAACCCACTGGGGATGGTCAAGATACCACTGAATCGTTTTACGAATACCACTATTAAAGGTTTCCTGGGGAGACCAACCTAGTTCAGATTCTAATTTAGAACAGTCGATGGCATAGCGGCGATCGTGGCCGGGACGATCCTTAACATAGGTAATTAAAGATCGGTAGGGAACCTTAGGATTGGGCACTAATTCATCTAGCAAGTCACAAATTGTTTCTACCATAAACTGGTTCGTGAGTTCCATTTTACCGCCAATGGCATAGATAGAACCAGGTTGTCCAGCACAGAGAATGCAATAAAGGGCTTCGCAATGATCCGTCACGTAGAGCCAGTCGCGGATATTTTGACCATCTCCATAGAGGGGAAGGGGATGACCGTCTAATGCATTCAGAACCATTAAGGGAATTAATTTTTCGGGAAACTGGTAGGGCCCATAGTTATTGGAGCAATTAGTTGTCAGGGTAGGTAAACCATAGGTGTGGTGGTAAGCCCTCACTAAATGATCTGCCCCTGCCTTAGAAGCGGCATAGGGACTATTAGGGGCATAGGGGCTATTTTCTGTAAAGGGTAAATCTTCAGGATTTAAGCTGCCGTATACCTCATCCGTAGACACATGGAGGAAACGAAATGTTGCTTGTTGAGTTGTGGGTAAGCCTTGCCAGTAACTAAGACTTGCTTCTAACAGCCGAAACGTACCCATAATATTGGTCTGAATAAACGCATCGGGTTCAAGAATCGAGCGATCGACATGACTTTCTGCCGCAAAATTTATTACCGCATCAGGTTGATATTGCTCAAAAAGATGGAAAAGGAGTTGGGTATCGCCAATATTGCCTTTAATAAAAGAGTACTCTGAATCCGTGGTTAGAGAAGCTAAGTTAGACACGTTAGCCGCATAGGTTAGCTTGTCAAGATTAATAATTTTAGCCCACTGCTTCTGACGCGCCAGCAGGACAAAATTAGAGCCAATGAAGCCCGCCCCGCCGGTCACTAAATAAATAGGGGTATCAACACTCATTTTTACTAAACGTAAATAACTGATTCTGATCCTGCTCTAGGACATAAATCTGATCAAATCCTTTCTCTTTAGCAATTTTACATAGATCAGATAGGGGCATATTTTCCTGGGACTGGGGTGAGATTTGACTATAGTAGGAAAAGCCTACAGTGCTAATATTTTTCTCAAAAAAACAGTCGGGCAACCCACCAATAAGAGGAATACCAGAAACGGCTGGGATAATGAAAGGAGATGAAATACAGTTGTAATGGAGCCAGTTCCAAAATAAATCATAATCTTTAGAAATGTATACGAGGGAGCGACGTTTTTCAACCACAGGTAACCGATCTAATGCTTTTAGCTGCTCATAAATTTCTATTTGCTCAGCATTACTATAAGGCCGATTGCTATAGTACCACATGCTATATACACGGTAGGTTAAATTAATCATTGCTCCAACGATAAATGGAGCTAGTAAGATACTCCAGTACAGTTTTTGGAGAGAAATTTCGCCAATTTTTCTGTAAATATTTTCCATGGTTTTATTTCCTGGATTTTAGATCGGGAGAGTTTTTCAAAGCAGAAGACCGGTATAAAGTTTCTGGAATAATAGATAACAGTAAAACTCGAGAAACCCAAATTTGAACATCAAAGAAATTATAGGAATCATAAAAACCAAAAACAATACTAGGAATAACTCCCAACAAGCAAAATAAGAATAATATTTCTAAGTCCAAAAACTGGTTACTCTGAAACTTTGCTCGGACATTTTTAATGTGATGCACTCCCGCAAACCTAAATCGGAGAAAGGCATAAACAAAGGCCCAAAAGAATAGGAGGTAAAACCACCACAGGTGCAATAGGCTGTGATTGGCAACACGAAGATAACCAAAAAAATGAAATTGAGTGGTATATTCGCCTACTGCGGCAGAGGCATAAGCCATTTTAAAGCTGATAGAAAAGGCGATCGCCGAAATCACTAAACTAGCAATAAGTGAGGGGCTGATATAGGTTTTGAGGCGATAAGCCATTAAAACAATAACAGCAAAGAATAAGGCTCCTGTAGAAATCTTGCTGAGGGTACATAGAAAAATCAACAATGGTAGTAAATAAAAGTAATAGTCCGAATAAAAACCTAATTCACTGGGTACGTCATGACTAATCGAATCATCACTCCCCAAGTCTTTTTTAATTAGAGACTTGGTTACCCGATTAAAAATTTTTGTTTGAGTAAAAACAGAGAAGGTAATAAACAGAAACAGAATTGAAAAGGTCAACGATGGCGGAAAGGTAATGGCCAACCAAATACCGGTCAACCGAGTTGGGAAAAACCCAAACATCAGCAAGGAAAAACAGAGCCAAAATTCCCAAGTTTTCCAAAAGGTTTGCTGTTTTTTTTCTCGATCTCTAAAAATGAGACGAATCTCAAATAGGAGATGAAGAAAAGCATGAAATAACATCGGAATAAAAATAACTGGAAAAATAATTTTGTAAGCGGTATAGGAATCCGTATTCACTAGATTTGCAAATTGGGCAATAAACCAATGGCTACCATAGTGGTAGGGAACATAGGGAATGCCATCTAGTCCAGTCGAGGAAAAGCCGTGGGTACGCATCATACTACTAATAGCAGCATGGAAAAAGGCTTCGTAGTCTGGTTGAGAATAGTAAGGGCTAGGGGGACTTAAAAATTCATGTCCCCAAATTGAACCACTTAGAAATAATGAGAAAATAAAGCCAATAATCAGAAGAAATAGGATATCATTTTTTTTGAAAATTCTAATTGAACAATAAATTTGCTGATAGAACAAGAAAATTACACCAATGATCAGTAATAATCCTGACCAAACATGATTAAATGAAAAGCCTGTTAATCCGATTAAACTGAGTAAGAGCGTAACTATGAGAAGATTAATATTTCTGTTAGATAGGAGAGGTCGCAGAATCGGTTTTTTATGAGATAAATCTACCAAGGCACTAGGTAGAAATATGGTCAATAAAGATAATGCCATGACTAAGACGATGGGTGTCATGGGTTGATTTAACCTAAAGGTCATTAGGTAGTACATTAAAGCAATACCAACGGACAAGGTAGACACAAATAGGCTGATAAAAAAATTATCTCGCAAGCTCAAAATTGGCTTCATTCAGAAAGTCCTTTTATTTTTATCTGGAATTTACTAAAAACACACAAACTTATGTTTATAGATCATTGAAAATCAAGGTTTAGAAATTTCGTCGAGCAAATAGCCACGTTGCCATAGACAAAAGCAAAATTGTATAAATGATGCCGTATATTGCGTTCATTACTAATATCGATGGCTCTGGTAAGATACCATAAACTGCGTCATTCTTTAGGTTTAGGCGGGATAAATCGGGCAAAATCAGGTAAATACTCTGCATGATATGACGAACCGCCGAACTCTCCATGGTTTGACTGAGGGCAACAAGATTCTGGCTAAAGTGTCCCATAAAATAGAGGGCAATGGTCAGGAGCGTGGCAATTAGGGAACTGGTCATCACCCCCAACAACACAGCGGCGGCTGCCATGAGACATAGTTCTAGGGCAATAAATAGGGACGCTAAACTCAACGCACCTAGAGGATAGTCAAAGCCATTAAAACTATTAATAATGAAAAAAACAAGGGTCATTAAAGCCACTAAAACAGCTAAAACTCCGGCTAAACCTAGGTGTTTGCCAATAATAAATTCCCCACGACTAATGGGTTTGGCTAACATAACCAGAACCGTCCGTTTTTCAATTTCCTTATTGATGAGGCTACTACCGACAAAGGCAACAATCACTAAACCAAATAGATCAATGGCTCCCATGCCAACATCTAAACTGATCTTGGACTGATTGCCGGCGGAGACTTCACTTAAGACCATGACGGCTAAGGCATAGGCGATTGCAAAAACAGCCGTGACATATAAAATTCGTTCTCTGAAAATTTCTTGAAAAACATTGCGGGCAATGACCCAGATGCGACCCACATTGACGGCTACGTTCATGGATGCTTTCTTCCCTTCCAACAAGGACAACTCATGCAAATTATTTAGCTAACCATCATTCTAAACAACCTGTTCCCCCTGAGGGTAGCAACTGCTCTAAACCCGCTAAAAGTGCTTCAATGTGAGCTTTGGTATGGTTGGCCATTAAGCTAATTCGCAGGCGACTGTGGGGGACGGTGGGGGGACGAATTCCACTAACCCAGAGACCGAGATCGCCCAAGGTGCGACTCCAGGCTAAAGCCGTTTGGGCATCAGGGGCGGTGAGACAGACAATGGGGCTGGGAATCCCTGGGGTGAGGCTAGGATTGTGAAGCCGATCTAATTTTTTCAGACCATGATGCAGTTGATCAATACGTTGCCATAGATTTTCCCTAGGTTGATTGTTATTTTGAATCACGTTTAGGGCAGCCAAGGCAGCAGCAGTATCGGCGGGAGATAGGGCTGTGGAATAGACCCAGGTGGCCGCCCGATGACGGATAAATTCAATGAGCATCTGGGAACCGGCGACGTATCCGCCTAAGCTTCCTAGGGCTTTGCTGAGGGTTCCCACTTGAATCAGGGGTTGGCCTGAACAGTTGACCTGCTCGATCCATCCACTCCCCCTAGGGCCAAAAACCCCCGTGGCATGGGCCTCATCCACGAGTACCATTGCCTGAAAATCCTGGGCTACCTTAAGGAGTTTGGGAATGGGGGCCAGGTCTCCGTCCATGCTAAAGAGGCTATCGGTGACAATGAGACAGCGGCGGTATTGGTGGCGATGGTGATGGAGCAGTTGCTCTAGGGCCGCAATATCTAAGTGGGGATAGTCTATGGTTTTGGCACCACTGAGTTTTGCACCGTTTTTAAGACTGGAATGGTTATAGCGATCTCCTAAAATCAAATCCCGTTGATCGACCACGGCGGCGATCGCCCCCAGGTTTGCCAAGTACCCAGAACTAAATACTAGAGCCGCTTCCGTACCCTTAAATGTGGCTAGGGCTTGCTCAAGTTCTTGGTGGATTTGCCGATGACCCGTTAGCAGCCGAGAGCCGGTGGCCCCTGTTCCCCAGATTTCCAAGGCATTTTGGCCGGCTTGAATCACCTCCGGGTGGTTTGCCAATCCTAAATAGTTATTACTGGCAAAATTAATGAGTTCTCGGCCCTGAACCATGGCGATCGCCCCCTGACAGGTGGAGCATTGGGGCTGACGATACCAATGGGCGCGGTGAATTGTTTTCAGGGCCGGAGCCAGCCAGTCATAGGGATCTTGCATGGGATGCGTTTAGGCAGTCTTAACCCTTAAAAATTAGAGATAGTCTCCAATCTAGCTAAAAATTGCCCTCAAAAAATGCGATCCTAGGACTGACGGTGCAGCAGGGCCCAACTCATGACCATATCCTACGAAAGTAACTTTTTTCGTTTTTGGCGGCGGCAATGGCAGGGTCTAACGCACCAGTGGCACAGAACCCAACGGCAGGTGAGGTCTTCCCTTTCCTTTGGGGTACAGTCTTTGATCTATCCCTTTTTACAATTCCTTAAAAATCAACCCTGGTTGACCCCAACCCTTCAAGAACAGATTCATCATCAGGGACAGCACCTTCGGGCTAGTACACGACCCCCACACCCCCCCTCTGTAGATGAACCCCTAGATAGTATTCTGGCCAGCTTGGAATTTGAATGGCTTGCCCCTAGCCCCTCTCCCCTACAACTTAGTCCTGAGTCTCAGGGCACACCCAGGCTTAACAAGCAGTCTCCTGGCCGTTTTCAGCCCTTGGCCTGGGCACAACGATTGGGCCGGGGATTCATTCGCAGGATCCGTAAAACCGAGCCTCAGCCTATAGTGATTCAGTTAGACTCCTCTCGGTATATTGCTGGGATGCCCCAAACTCATACTTCGTTGCCCGCGTTTGCTCCGACTTCCCTAGCACCACTCCCATCATCTACCCTAACTTCCCCTAAACCCCTGTCCCTTGTTCAACGTCTGGGGCATTGGTTCGGAAAATTAACTCAACTCAGGAAACAGGGTCAAGGGTCTACGGAACTGCAAGTTATCGAAAAGGGATGCATTGAGAAAGAGTCTAGCCAATTAGCGATCGCAACGATCAAAGGATCGATTCAGGGGGTGGCCTGTCAATTGGGCGATCGCCAGTTAGTTTTAGTGAATACTGCCAATCAAGTCTTGGCCCTCCTTAGTCCTGAGCAACAGCGAATTTTACATCACCGGATTTTTTGGCACGTAGCCCGCTATTACCAGCGATGTTGCCAATGGTCACGGCGTTGGGGCATCCAGGGTTCTAGTCGTCAATGTCCTAATCCTCAATTTCCAGGGAAAGAACCCCAGCGTGCGCCTGTCAAATCGTTGCCTGGGGCCCTCAATCTCTGGGAGCGATTTTCATTGTGGCTATCGGGCTTAGGCTTACCCACGGCCCAACCCCGTTTTGCCCTCGTTGGGTCAATTTCGCCAATAACCCCAGGGGCATCAATCTTTGAAGTAGAGAACATAGAGAACACGATCGCCCCAGTCGCTACCGCCGTCAATGCCATCCATGAATTCAACAGAACGTCCCAACGGATGGAGAGCAGGGATCGCCAGTACGCAGAACAACTGATTATTGATATTGACGCGGCATTTATGGGCTATGAACTCCATTGGCTAGAGAAATGCCTCCTTTGGTGCGATCGCTGGCTGACGCGCCTAGAACACACCCTAGAGTGGTTCATTCAAGGGGTGATTCAATTCATCCTGGGAACGTTTCGCTAGATATTTTCCCGGACAATCAGAAATATTTTAAGCCAATAGATTCAAGCTGTAATCAGGTTGAGCCTATTCGGGAGTTGTTGCCGGTTCTAGCTGGGAAACCACCGCCTGCAACCGGGGATTGGCCAGCAGAGCTTGGGTATCACTCACGAGGCGATCGCCCCAGAGATTTTCTCGCTGAAATTCCACCGTGGCATAGCGGCTATCCAGTTGGATCGCTTCTTCCGCTAGGGGGAGAGCCTGGGCCACCTGACCTTGCTTAAATAGGGCCGTGGCTAGGGCCAGTTTCGGTTCGCTAGCTTTGTCGTCCAGGTCAACCGCTGTTTGCCAGTTTTGAATGGCTTGACGAATATTTCCCTGCTCGTACTGAATTAAACCAATATTATTAAAGGCTGGCCAAAACTTCTTGTCTAGGTTAATGGCTTTGCGGTACTGAGCGATCGCCCGACTGCCTTGGTCAAGCATCATATAGGCATTGCCCAGATTAAACCATTCCTCCGGGGTATCATCTTTGATGGCCAACCCCTGCTCTATCGCCCGCACTGAGCGGCCATAGTCCTTAGTGCGAAAATAGGCTGAACCCAGATTAAAATACACCCCAGAATTTTCTTGGTTCAGGGCCAAGGATCGCTCTAGGGCCGTAATCGCTTCTTCGGCCTGGCCCACCGTCAGATGGAGTCCCCCCAATAGGGCCCATATCTCATAGGTATCCGGGGCCAGTTGGGCCGCTAATTTAGCCCGGACAAGGGCATCCCCAAATTGTTGAAATTGGGCGAGTTGCAACGCCTCTTGGGCCACTGTCAAGCCATCCCGCTCCATATCGGCTGGATTAGGCTCTAGGGTGCGTGGCAATAGAACCTGGGCCCTGGGGGCAGGGGCAGCAATACTGCTCAAGAGAATGGCTAAAATAAACGTTGATAAAAATTTAACCACGGAACTAAAGCCTTCCTGGAAATAGATCGGTTTGTTGCTATGAAAATAATCCTAGCGTCTTCCCTCTAGTCTACTGATCAATCAACAAAAAAGACCCAACCATGATGATCGGGCCTTTAATCTGTGTCACGGGATGGTTTTATTCTGACAAGGCATCTAACAAGTCATAGAATAGCCACTCAACAGCCTTGCGGATAACCCGCGATCGCACTAACTTGATCGGCGTACCTGTTGCCTTCAGGCGGTCAAGTTCTAGGCTTACCTGTTGGCCGCGATCGCTCTTGGGCCGGCTACGCTTAACTTCTATCCTGGTAAAGAGCCACTGCCAGAGGGATAGGCGGCATAGGGTTGATCCTCCTGGTATCCAGCGTTCAGATTTACCGCTGGAGTCTTCCACCAGGCCCATGCCTAGCATTAGCTTAAAACTGTTGAGTGACCGATACCGCTTGCTAGGCTTGCCATTGTTCCCCTTCACTGTTTCCACTATTTCCAGTCCATCAGTACCTAGGAAATTCTCAAGCGGATAAATATGGCTCAAGATGCAACTAGCAACCCGATCACCAAAGCCATATTGACTAAAGACCCGTTGATAGGCGGCAAAACAAGGATTGTGGTATAGGCCAACCATTTCGGCCTCAATCTGGCTGATCTTGTCTTCAATCGTGACTAATTGGTTAGCTAGGAATTGGGTAAAGTCACTCAATCCACTGCCTATGCTGGATTCCAGGCAACGGCCATAGATCGTTTGCATCCTGGCAGGGATGGCCCGGCCGGCAATGAACCGCCATAGTGCCCCTTTGGTTTTAGACTGCGATACCTCGGGCCATTCATGGCTTAACTGTTGTCTCAAGCGGTTCTTAATCTCAGTGGTTAGGGATTCAAGATAACGAATCTGTAAGCCCGATTGTCTCAACTGGTAGCCTGTTGAGTGTAGATCAAAGGCTAGGAAATAGCCTGATTGTCCTAAGTGGCACTGCCCGTACTGTGCCAATGCAAAGGCATCCGCTTGATCATTTTTGTTGGGCAGTCTTAGGGTCAATCGGTAGGATTTTAGTTGAGCATGACCAACCCAAAGCAGTTTTACTCCTGACCCTGCCAGATGATCGGCCCACAATTTTCCGTAGTGAACTCCTGTAGGCTCTAAAACGGCATAATCAGGTTTCAATGCAAGTAAGGCTTTAATTCCAGCGGATTCAGCATCATACCTAGCGATCATCTCCCTATTTTCCCTGAACCATTCTCTGGGCTGATCTACGGGATGATCCAAACTCGCAGCATAAATGAACGAGTTAGAAATATCTAACCCTACAATTCTGGCCATTTAATTAACTCCATCGGGTGAATTTCCAACACTCCCCAATTTTTAGGCTCTGAATCACCCAAACTGTCGCTATTCCCTCTCAAGCCCAAAGGGGAACAGATTTAGGCAAGTGGTTAGGCCGAGAAGACGCAAAGCCCTTAGGCCATTTCAGTCTCAAGCCCTACCACTTGCTTGCATCTGTGCCGATCAGGGTTGGAAGCTGACCCGCGATCGCCCCAATGGATAGGGGCAATTTCGTTCCCTGGCTTCAAGGGAACTCATCAGGCGGATTAATCTAAAACGTGAAGTAATCAGCCTTGTTTAGGGATTCGTACTGGCTGGCTGTGTCAACGGCGGCATCCCAATCTGAGCTAGTTGATTCCTGTTCATTAGGAAAATTAGGGCAGGCTAGACGAACGATCGCGCGATCTGTGATGTCATCCAGAAACGCTAGGATGGCTCGCAGTCTGATCGCCCCCGCACCTGAAACTTGGATCCGTGACTCCCCGATCTGCAAAACAAAAATCATTGCTTTGCCTTCGGCCTGAAATTCAGTAATACAGTCAATCGCTTGTAAGTTAACCCAGTGGTTTCCCACCTTAAAAAAAGTTGGGATGTCTACAAAATCATTCATGGCAGTTAGAGCGATCGTCAGTTCTTAGCCGCGATCGCGATACGGTGAAAAAAAAAGACAGTGACTCCAGGCGGATTAAAAATCATCTGGGTTATCTTGTGGAGGATTTACGGCCCTGACCGAAAACACTGGAAAGTATTGCTCGATCCATTTCTCAAGCTCTAGGGCCTCTGCCATTTCGATAAACAGGGGATCGCCGTCCACAAAGTCTAAACGTACAATCTGAATCTCAGAATCTATCCACTCAATCCTTACTAAGTGTTCAAGGTTGAACGTTGTTTGAATTCTGGGCAGAAATATAAAGTTAGGCATGGGGGAATTAGCGATCGCCGGTTCTTAGCCGCGATCGCGTTAGGGTGAAAAAAAGATGAAAACTCCCTGAGCGATTGCCAACCGGCGATCGCTTTGTTTGTTTTCTGGTTTAAGCGTAAATCAATTTACGCTTACCGTCAATCAGTTTACGGTAAAATGACTAAAAACTACTTATCACCGCTTATGCTACTCAGAACTAAAGTAGGCCTTACCCAGATTGAGCTTGCCGAAGCTTTAGGAGTAACTGAGGCCACAGTTAGAAATTGGGAACGTGGCCGTAGCGTTCCACAGCTATCTATTCCACAGGTAAAGGCCCTTTGCAGAGTTTTGGCAATTTCACTAGACGATCTACCCGATAGCTTTGGCCCTCAACCGATTGAGACTAATCGCCAGGTGCTAGGTGATGGCTAAAGAATTTCATCAGTTCACCATGGATGAGGCCCTGGAGGCCCAAGACCTGGAGCTTGCAAAAAAGCGATTCATTGGGGCCTACTTTGATCTAGATGAGCCAAAACAAGAATCAGAAGTTTTACCCGTTGCTGATGGTTTTGATCCGGTGGAAGTTAGGAAACTTCCCTTATGGCAGCAAATTTGTCGGATGACATTGCCTAAAAATCGGCATAACCCAAGCGATCGCCCCCCATTGAATCCCAGAGAAACCAAAGTAGTAGCTACTAAAAACCCCCCAAAGCCCCCAAAATGCCCCCAAGGGTTTTTAGGCGAATCAACCCAAGCCCAGGAGGATCAGCCTGTTTCTAGCGGTTCTGATGTATGCCAGAATCAATTAGACAGACTGAACCACGACAATCAAACCGCTGGATGGCTAGAACATCGTAGAGTTAATGGTCATGGCCCCTACCTTTACTATTGCTGGAGGGATGCCCATGGCAAACGCAAGGCAAAGTATCTAGGGAAGCAAAACCGTTAACAGCCCCATGCCTACAGCAAAGCGATCGGAGTATCGCGGCGGCCCAACAACTATTAGAGCAGCGCGATCGCCCGTTCTATTTCAGGCTTGGAAGTGTCTATGTATCGCTGTAGGTTTTCTAGGCTACGATGCCCACTAACTTGCTGAATTACCCTTGCGTTCACTCCAGCCCTCGCCAATGTAGTGATCGCCCCCCTCCTGGCAGAGTGTGAAGAATAGCCAACCATCCTTAATTTTTTGAAAGCCTGGGATAGAGCCAGTTTGTAAGTATCAGTGGGAACGGGCCGATTAGGATTCAGATAAGACGGGAACAGCCATGGGCCATCATCTAGGGGAATCTGACTCAATAGGCGGAATATGCTAGGTGTTACCGGAATTTCCCTAGTTACCCGATCCTTGCGGGTGGCCCGAGAAATTACGATCGCCGCTAACGGCTTGCCACGGGAATCAAAACAATCGGCCCGCCGTAACTGGCAGATGGCCCCGGCCCGTTCTACACAATGCCAAGTTAGCCCCAAGATAAATTTATGGGGTGGATTTAGGGCATTGTAAACCTTTGCAAAGGTTTCCGGTGTTAGCGGTTCTGCCTGGCCATTTCGATTAATTTTCACTACGTCTTTAACCGTTAGAATGCGATAAAATACGAATTGAAAATCTCCTAAACAGTTTCTCTAAACCCCAATCCCTTGAACTGGTAACGGTTCTAGGGATTCTTACTAATAGGTATTTTACTTAAAATACGCTGTTGTCAGTGTTAAAAAACAAGGCTTATTCTGATAGTAATTCTAACGGAATAAAAAAAATGACTGCATTCACTACAGCCAACATCCCTAGTAATGTGAATACCTTGGAAGAACTTGCAGCATGGGCAGCTTCAGCCCTAGCTGAGGTCAACCCATCCGCTACTATCGTGGTGGCCCCAGGTCAAGCGGCCCGGGCGGCAAACGTGCAAAGCGTGTTTTTTGAAAATCAATCAACCAACCCGGAACGGTTAGCGATCGTCCTATATCTCCCCTTGGTTGCTGGTTGGCGCGGTCAGGGAAAAATTTGGAGTAATGGGGTGGGCGAATTGTCAGCTACAGCATTACCAACTAGCTACACATCAAACTAGGTAAGGGTAGTTGATTCCCCCCCATCTAGTTCCAGCGGCCGAAGCTTATAAAGAAGAATTACTACGCCAGCGTATCCAGGAGGCGCATCGGCCACTCCCTGACCTTGGGAAGATACCGAAGCACCCAAACCCCCATCCTGGCTCTTTGCCCCCTCAGACCCCGGCCCCAACATAACACGGTAGGGCCCATTTCACTGCGATTTGAAAAGGTCGTAGGTCGCACCGGCTGGTTTATGAGAAATGGGGCCGGCTCCACTTGGTTCGTTTCTGGAGTCACTCAAGGCGGCATTCTGAATGACATTCAAGGAGGTGAGGTATCGTTCTCGCCCGTAGGTCAGCCCCCAATCACGCCTAGCGATCGCTTTCCCCCAACCCCTAGGCCATCTCCTGGAGCTACCCCGGCCAGCCCCCAATCACGCCCCCCGGCCGTTCCTGGAGCATCACCGGCTAACCCCCTACCCAGTCCACAGCCAGAAGCCCCGGCGGCCAACCCTAATAATCCCGTTCCCCCGGCCGGGCCCAACAATAGACCCGTACCAATTCCAGGCGATGCCAACCCGCCGGCCTGGCCATCCTCCCCTAACCCTGAACGGCCCCACGATCCGGCCTATCCCAACAATCCCCCGGACTACAACCCTAACGCCCCCTACTCTCCCCATGCCCCGGCAAGCCCCAACCCATTCAACCCCGATCAGCCTTTGGGTGATCCACCCGTTGAAACTGTCACCCCTAGCAATCCTGACCCCATCCCGTCGGCTACTGAGAACACAGGAACAACCCGGCAACCATCACCCCAACCCCAACCTTTACCCATCACATCCCCCGTACCAGGTGAGCAGGTCACATCTACCACTGACCCCAACCCCCAAGGCCAGGACAATCCCAACCCTAGCCCCAACCCAAATTATCAATTCACCCCCGGCCCGGAAAATCCAACAAACTCAGCAAGCGCGTGCCGGTTTGAGTTAGGGCCATACGGGTTAATTATGACCCTCCTAAACAAAATTCTGGAGGCCTTGAATAAGGAGGATGAACAAGGGGCGGCCAATGGGCCCCAGTTAGAACAAGTTCAGTTAGCCTACGTTACGGGGTCAAGTGGTAGTCGCCAACTAAACAGCCATCAGTTTCAAGTCTTGCCGGGTACAGTACCGGCCGCTACGATTCAAGATTTCAACCAAACGGCCCAATGGGCATTAGTTGATCCGGGCGACTATTCCCGGAAAACCTACGAATTGTTAGGCGGGGGCACGATTTTTAATGAGAATCACCAAGCGGTGATCGCCCCTGAACAACAGGTTAGGCAATCCATAGATCAGATGGCCCCAGATGGTGAGAACCCCGGAAATATTCAAGTATTGGGAATTGCCGGCCTCATTACCGGAATCATTGGGGCGGTGGCATTTCGTCAAGGGTTGCACACATTCCCCCGGTCAATAGAAACATTTGATGAGGTTACAGGCGATCCGGCGGTAGCAGTGGCCAAGAATGCCCTTATAAAGAAGAATTACTACGCCAGCGTATCCAGGAGGCGCATCGGCCACTCCCTGACCTTGGGAAGATACCGAAGCACCCAAACCCCCATCCTGGCTCTTTGCCCCCTCAGACCCCGGCCCCAACATCCCCTAAAATCCCACTCCCTAAAATCCCCAAATTACCCAAACTGCCCAAGCCACCAAGCGGGTTAGGTGGTTTGGGAAAATTGCTAGGGCCGGCCCTTGCCGTCCCTGTTTTGATTGATGAGGTTGGCAAGCTAGAGGATATATCTCGCCAAAGGCAAGCCAGACAGCGAGAGCTTGAAGACTTCTACAACAAAAAACTAAGGGATGCTAACGATGGCTCACCCCTGGCTAACTTTCGGGATGTAGTCACTCGCACCGCGTTGGGGATGCCATTAGTTGACCTAAATCCCCCCGTCAAATATCCCCCCGGCGAAAATGGGCCCTTCTATCCAACAGAAGCCAGCGAAGCCATTACCTATACGGTCAAGTTTTCTAAAACTCAATATAGGCAGAGTGGCACAAGCGGAAACTGGATCACTTCGTCTAATGGTGGCACCTGGGGGAACACGGTAGGGCCCATTTCACTGCGATTTGAAAAGGTCGTAGGTCGCACCGGCTGGTTTATGAGAAATGGGGCCGGCTCCACTTGGTTCGTTTCTGGAGTCACTCAAGGCGGCATTCTGAATGACATTCAAGGAGGTGAGGTATCGTTCTCGCCCGTAGGTCAGCCCCCAATCACGCCTAGCGATCGCTTTCCCCCAACCCCTAGGCCATCTCCTGGAGCTACCCCGGCCAGCCCCCAATCACGCCCCCCGGCCGTTCCTGGAGCATCACCGGCTAACCCCCTACCCAGTCCACAGCCAGAAGCCCCGGCGGCCAACCCTAATAATCCCGTTCCCCCGGCCGGGCCCAACAATAGACCCGTACCAGTTCCAGGTGATGCAAACCCGCCGGCCTGGCCATCCTCCCCTAACCCAGAGAGACCCCATGATCCGGCCTATCCCAACAATCCCCCGGACTACAACCCTAACGCCCCCTACTCTCCCCATGCCCCGGCAAGCCCCAACCCATTCAACCCCGATCAGCCTTTGGGTGATCCACCCGTTGAAACTGTCACCCCTAGCAATCCTGACCCCATCCCGTCGGCTACTGAGAACACAGGAACAACCCGGCAACCATCACCCCAACCCCAACCTTTACCCATCACATCCCCCGTACCAGGTGAGCAGGTCACATCTACCACTGACCCCAACCCCCAAGGCCAGGACAATCCCAACCCCCAAGGACAGCCTAACTATCAGTTCACCCCCGGCCCGGAAAATCCAACAAACTCAGCAAGCGCGTGTCGGTTTGAGTTAGGGCCATACGGGTTAATTATGACCCTCCTAAACAAAATTCTGGAGGCCTTGAATAAGGAGGATGAACAAGGGGCGGCCAATGGGCCCCAGTTAGAACAAGTTCAGTTAGCCTACGTTACGGGGTCAAGTGGTAGTCGCCAACTAAACAGCCATCAGTTTCAAGTCTTGCCGGGTACAGTACCGGCCGCTACGATTCAAGATTTCAACCAAACGGCCCAATGGGCATTAGTTGATCCGGGCGACTATTCCCGGAAAACCTACGAATTGTTAGGCGGGGGCACGATTTTTAATGAGAATCACCAAGCGGTGATCGCCCCTGAACAACAGGTTAGGCAATCCATAGATCAGATGGCCCCAGATGGTGAGAACCCCGGAAATATTCAAGTATTGGGAATTGCCGGCCTCATTACCGGAATCATTGGGGCGGTGGCATTTCGTCAAGGGTTGCACACATTCCCCCGGTCAATAGAAACATTTGATGAGGTTACAGGCGATCCGGCGGTAGCAGTGGCCAAGAATGCCGTAGATGTCACCCTAACCACTAACTCAACGGGTAAGGCGATCATGACGGGGTTAAAGAAGGCCCAACAATTCCTAAACACCATTAGTCAAAGGCTTCACTTTGATCGCGTGACCAATTATCTAACCTTGATCACTACCCTACATAATGGGGCGATGCTATCTAGAAATTTGGGAATCTCAATCCTATTTCTGCTAGACAATGCTTTACAGATTCCTGGCTGGCAACCAAAAGACGAGGAGGGCAACGTGATCAGCGTTGCTCAGTTATTGGGGTCTACTGTAGAGCAATTCCTAATTTCAATCATGGGGGAAGAACTCTATAACGGCGGTGTCAAAACTTGGCATCAGTTGAACAGAATCTATCAAGCGGCCGCGAATATTGTTTGGTCTATTCAATCCATCGGCTATTCAATCCTAGAAGCAATCGAAATTGTAGGGGAATACGTTGCAAAAATTGGTAATGCTCTTAAGCGGTTTAGGGCAGTAGGGGAGCGGGCCTATAGCTGGATGAATCCCCGGCCCAATTTTTCCAATAGATTTTTTACCAGACTTCAGGCCACCCAGGAATTAGTAGATAACCTGGACGCGATCGCCGGGGAAGTGATCAACATTCAGAGCCAAACAGAATTACTAGGCACTCAGAAGCAGGAATTAATGGACGCTCTCGCCGGGGATACTCCAGAGGGTGAAATTGCCGATAACACGGCGATCAAGGATGACTACGAATCGGCATTAGATGATAGTCAATCCCCGGAAATTGAGGATTCACACTTATACCCCCCATCTCCAGAGGATTAACCTAATGAGTTTGCCAGAAGACTTTGATCCGTGTGCCCATCTCTACAGCGTGTTCCTGTCTGCCCATAACCGCTTAGTCAGAGATGAGTTTAAGGATATAGACGATGATGATTTAACCGTACCCAGAAGTAGCCTAAGAATCGCTTGCCTGGTAGAGCGTGAGGATTCGGCCCCCATGTTGCTCCTTAGACTATGGCTGTTTTATGGGATTGTGCGAAAAATGGCCGATATGCAGGCCCCAATCTATGGCCTGCCTACGGATCAGTATCAAGAACAGCAAACCTTTAGGCCCCTGGTTAAACTTCACTTCAGACAAGACCCGGAGGCCGTACCTAGCGATCGCTCTCCAGTGAGGGCCGATGTTAGTTTTAGGCTTCGCAATGAAACTTACCAAACAATCACCCCGGCTAAATTAACCCAACTAGCAAACCGGATCAAAGTACAGTTTGGCGGCGGTGAAGGTTGGCGGTGGTCACGCGGCAAAAAACTAATTACCTACAAGCAACCAGAGAACGGGTTCAATTTCCAAATCTATGCCCTAAGTCAAGCTGAAGCGGTTGGACTAATCCAAAAAATTTGTGCTGTTGCTGAGGTTCCCTACGATGCCAGTTTGATTGTTGAACACTCCAGTAGCCAAAATTACCCAGAGTTAGGGCCACCGGCCGTTATCCTTCAGGAATCAATCAGGCTACCCGCTAGACGTAGGACGGCCTTTGTCAGATTCAGATGGGCCAGCATTTCGATATGGGGCCTCACCCATGATCGCGTTCTAGTAGCTCGGGCCACTGATCGCCGGAATCCAATAGTTGAATTTTGACGTAACAGCACAGGACGAACCCTATAGGGTTTGTTAGCTTCGTTTGCAGTCTAGGGCAGTGGTTAAAGTGGTTTTACAACTAATTCAGGTTCCACAATGGGCAGACGGCACGGATCACGATATTTACGAATTTTGCGCGGGCCTAGCGGTACAGCAAAGCAAATGCTACTCAGCTATTTAGATGGTTCCCGTGAAGTGTCTTATCCAGAACGGCGCGTCCCACGGCCTGATCCGGCTCAAGTCTTGGTTCCCACCTTTAATCCTGATTTTTTAGCAGAAGGGAAAAAACTGATCCAAGAGGTTAACTCACAGCGGTTTGTCGCTCCCATCACGACCTATGTAAACGCGGCCCGCTGTACCCTACGGGCCGGCGGTGATACTACAGGCGTTCGGCTTCGTGGATTCTTGGCCCCACGGGTATCTATCGTTACTGGCCGTCAGGCCCAATCTGAGAACCGGGAAACATCTAAGCTTACCGGACAATCCTATATCAAATACGGTGGCCAGGGTGTGGTCGTTCCCTTTGGGCCGGCCACTGAAACGGAAACGGAAATGGAAGCGGTAGCTGCAATCTTGAATACAGCGAAGGCGGCAAATATCCGTAATCTGGTTAGCTACATTCCCGGTACGGTTTACTAGGGATGAATGGGCAGCTTCTATTCAGTCAGTTAGAGGTTAATCCTGATTTTTTGGGGATTAACCTAACGAATCCTGACCCGTCAGAGGTTGCCCATTATGTTAACCGGAATCAGATTTTGGCCCGGGCCATTAGGGGCGAAGGTGATCCAGACGATTATTTAGAATGCTTGCTAGATCAAGGAATTAACGTAGATCAATTTCTGAGTCACTCAGATGATATTCTGAGGCCGTTTCTATGAATATGCCCCCCATTACTGGAAATTGGGGCCAGTATGGGAACTGGAAAACCTTGCAAACCATTGTTAAGACCGCCGATCCTGATACTCCCCCTGAGTTTGCATTCCCCCTAGAACCAGAAGAAATAATTACCCCTAACTACTTGCTACTGGTTGGATGTTCTAGTCCGATCGCTAAACCCCATTGGCAGTTTGGCGGGATGCTACGCGGTGGATACCTGCTAAATCAGCATGGTTCGGCCCAAATTGGGGAAGTAGCCCTATTTTCTAGCTACAAAATTCCTCTCAACTATTACCAAATCTGTTTTATTCCCCCCAATGGATCAGACTTCTATTTTTGGAAATACTTTATCCCCCCCTGGATATGGGACATCAGAATAGAATTTTGGTATTTCGATAGTGACTATCAATTCCTTGATCCTCTGATGCTAGAACAAATCCATGATCAGACCGTAAATGTGTAGGACTAGGAAACAGTAATGGCCACAGATGATCTATGTCAGAATTTAACCCTTCGCATTGGGGAACTGCTAGGGATGCTGCAAAGTTTGCAGTCTCGCATTACTAGCCTAGAAGAATGCGATCGCCGTCAGTACCAATTAATTGCCATTCTGGTAGCGGTAAATTTGGGATTAAATAACCCCCTGACTAATCAACTTTTTAACATTCAGGATGGCCCGGCGGCCCAGTGGGCCTGTGAAGCCCAGGAGGATCAACGGTAATGATTAGTTTGCGGTTTCAACCAACACCGATCACTGACCACGGCCTGATCCGGTGGCATCTCTCCTTAATGAATGGAGATCGCCCAGTGGATCAAATCAATGCCTATAGCGGTTCACCCTATGCCCAGGCACTAAATACAGGGTCACGCGATTTTCCTGGTAGCTTGCGGCCTCTCCCTCCTGGTCGCTGGAAAATTGGGCCCATTGAAGATGCTGGATCATCATGGGGCGAAGCGATCGGGCGTTACTGGATTGATCTGCTACCCATGGCAGGTACTCAAACCTATGGGCGATCAGCGTTCGGTATCCACCTAGACGCAAACCACCATCAACCTAGGGGCCGTGGTAGTGCTGGCTGTATTGTCACCCCTAGGGAAGCCGATCTAGAGCGGGTATTAGGTTGGCTACGGGCCAAGGCAAAGCCTGAATTTCTAGTGTGTTCCCATTCAACAGCGATCGCCGCCGGACAAGTAACTTACAACATCACCGCAGCGCGGCGGGCCTGGCTGGATACGATCGCATGGGCAGAGGGAACCGACGGGCCTCATGGCTACCGTACAATTTTCAGTTATAAATTTTTCTCTGATTTCTCAGACCATCCACGGCAGATTCAAAAATCTGGCCCCTTGTCCAGCGATGCCGCTGGCCGGTATCAGTTTCTCTCAACAACATGGGATGAATGTAAACACGCCCTTGATCTCCCTGATTTTTCTCCAGCAAGTCAGGATCAAGCGGCCCTATGGCTCATTGACAAGAAACGGGAAGCCTTAGAATTTTGCGATCAATTAATGATAGGGCCGGCATTAGATCGGCTTTCCTATGAATGGGCCAGCTTACCGGCGGCCAGTGGTAGGGGGCGATATGGCCAACCGATTAAATCTGTTCCCCAAATTAGGGCAAAACTTAACCAACTACTCAAGGGTTAGAGATCGCCCCTTAACTAATTGGGGATTCAGTCTAATGCAGGAAAACGCCAAGGGTACTCGGTGGCCCCTATTGTGCCATACTCCCGCCCCTTAGATGGGGTAAATTAACTGGGTGCGGTTCTTCTGGGCGGTTGTTCCTTAGGGTGGGTATGGGAGACTTGAGTGATCCTCAACTAGATTTGTCCCCAACTCAGCCCCGACTTGTCCCCAGATTCAACCTGTTAAAGGCTCTCTTTTTCTTTTGTAGGACTTCAGTAAATGGATTTTCCCCTAGATATTTTTGATGGCGATCTTTCCAGTGCAGCCTTGGACACCTTCCTAGCTAGCGATCGCCTGGCCATTGATACGGAAACCATGGGACTGAACCCCGCCCGCGATCGCCTTTGTTTAGTGCAACTCTGTGATGTCCAGGGAAATGTTGCCGTGATTCGGGTCGTTCGTGGACAGAAGGAGGCCCCCCACCTGAAAACCTTACTGGAGCAGCCCAACTGTCTCAAGATTTTTCACTTTGCCCGCTTTGATCTGGCCACCCTGCGTCATCACCTGGGTATTCAGGTTGCCCCGGTATTCTGCACCAAGATTGCCAGTAAATTAGCCCGTACCTATAGTCCCCGCCATGGTCTCAAGGATTTAGTTTTGGATATTACCGGTGTTGAACTGGATAAATCTGCCCAAAGTTCTGACTGGGGAAATGCGACCAATCTCTCGGAGACCCAACTGCGTTATGCTGCCAATGATGTTCGCTACCTGATTCCCCTCCAGACAGAACTCACTGAAATGCTAGAGCGGGAAGGACGCTGGCCCCTGGCCCAGGATTGTTTTCAGGCCCTCTCGATCATGGTGAATTTGGATTTGGCAGGGTTTGACCGTATTTTTGATCATTCCTGATGCTCTTCTTGAGTCATTTCCCCTAGAACCGTCTTCACTTGGGCGATCGCCTCCGACCAATTGCCGCGATCGGGTTGACGAAATAACCGCGCCGTCGGATACCAGGGCGAATCTTGGCGATTCCATAACCACCGCCAATCGGAAACATGGGGCAATAGGATGAACACTGGCTTGGCGATCGCCCCGGCCAGGTGAGCCACCACCGTATCCACCGTAATCACCAGATCCAGTTGCTGAATTAATGCCGCCGTATCTGCCAAATCATTCAGGTAGGGGCTACAGTCCGTGATGCCCGCCGCCGCGAGTTGCTCAAGTTCCGCTGGCGATCGCTCCTTTTGTAAACTGTAGAATCTCACCCCCGGTATTTCCCCTAGGGCTAGAAATTCCTCCAAGGCGCAGGATCGTTTTGCCGCCGTTTTCGTAACTGTGCGACTGGCCCAAACCAGGCCAACGGTGCGATCGCCCTCTAAGGTTAAGGGAGACGGGGGGGGAGTCAGATACGGGACAGAGCTAGGAATGGTCTCTAGATCAATGCCTAAGTACTGGGGCAAGCTCAACAACGGACTATGGTAATCAAACTGGGGTAGATCATCCCCCGGTTCCAGAAGGGTGACACCAGCTAAACTCTGACACAGACGGGATAGGGCCGGATACCCTTCAAAGAGAACCCGCGCTCCGTTCTGGTGCAATATCGGTAAAAATCGGCAAAACTGAATACAGTCCCCTAAGCCCTGTTCAGCATAAACAAAAATGGTTTTTCCCGCTAAGTCCGATCCCTGCCAGCGGGGTTGGGGATACTGGCGCAATGGGGTGTCCCGATGCCAACGCCATTCGTACTCCCGCCAGCCTTGGTCAAAATCTCCCTGCAACAGCAACAACATGCCCCGATTCAGGCGCAGTTCCGCATCCGTGGGCAGGAGATGAATAGCTTGGTTGTAGTGCTCCAGGGCCGGGCCTAAGTCACCCATTTCAAACAAGGCCGTGGCTAGACCACTGTGGGCCATCCCATTCATGTGATCTAAACTCAGACAACGCTGATAGTGGGTAACGGCCCCTAGGAGATCATTTTCCGCTAAGCAGAGATGGCCCATTTGCAGGAGGGCTTGGGGGTGTTTGTTATTGCGGAGTAATACTTCCCCGTAGCGATCGCGGGCGGCGGTTAAATTCCCATGGCATTGTAGAGCATAGGCCAAATTGTAGTGGGCTGCTAATAATTCTGGGTTGGCCGTAATCGCTCCTTGAAATTCTGCAATGGCATCGGTAAGGCGGTTTAGCTCTAGATAGAGACTACCCAAATTGTTGTGGGCATCGGCATCCTCAGGGTTGAGATGGAGAGCCTGTTCATACCAGGCGATCGCTTCGCTGAGTTGACCTAACCCATGGAAACAAATCCCGAGGTTATACAATGCACTGACTAAATCAGGATTCCGGGCCAGGGCTGCCTGATAACTGGCGATCGCTTCGGGAAATTGCCCTAGGTCTAGATAGGCATTCCCTAAATTATTGTGGGCTTCGGCCCAGTCTTGATTCACCTCTAGGGCCCGTTGGTAATGCTCAATGGCTTCACCGGTACGGCCTTGATGGTGCAGGAGGAGGGCAAAACTATAATGGGCCGGGGCATACCAAGTATCCAGGGCGATCGCCTGCTCGTAGTATTTTCTCGCTTCCAATGGTGCCCCAACCTGCTCCGCCACCAATCCCAACAAATAAAATCCTTCTGCCTGGGGATTATTTTGCACAAAACGCTCCGCCAATTGACGCGCCGCAGTCCATTGCTCCTGCTGATACTGTTGCCAGGCTTGGTGAAGAAGGGAACGTTTCCGCCACATGGAGGTCAGCCCTAGGAGAAGTAAAGTCATGAACAAAGATTTAGATTATCCCAAAGTATTGGGATCAATACCCAGTTCTTCCAGCTTTTGCGCCAAGGCCTCAGCCCGCTGTTGCTCCCGCTCTGCCCGTTCCCGTTCCGTCTCCGCCTGCTCCGAACTCCAAAACAACAGATTTCCCTCCCTATCCCACCAACGTAGCCAAGTTATAGTTTGTCCCAACCGTTTCCCCTGCCAGGTGCCGAGAAAGAGATTCATCTCAGGGATCCAAAATCGTCCATGGGCATCGGCCGTTTTCAGATGGTATTGGTTTCCCTCTAATCGACGCAGTTCCAGACGCAGGGTATAGGGATCAAAAGTGACGTAGTTAGGAACCTTGAAGATTTGCTCATAGACATAGAGTTTGCCGTAGGGGGGGGTGGAACGGAGGGATAGTTCCCCATTGTCTTCATCGGAGAGGAATTCCATCACCACTGCCACAGGATCCCCTTCCAAATAGGGCGTATAACTGCGTCGCAACGTTCCAGGGATCACCGTTTGAACCTGGGGGACGTAGAGCCAGTCAGGGGCCTTAACCACGACGCGATTGTCCACCCTTGCCACCAAGGCAAAATTACTGGCAATGAGCATCTCTGGCTGAATGAATCCATAGGAACCCAGGGCTTCGGTTAGGGCCGCCGCCAGCAACGGTTGTTGAATATTTTCCACCGGCTCATCCGCGAGAACATAATCCTTCGGCAAGGACTCCCAGGTGACCAGTGGCGGCGATTGCACCGGATTAATTTGGAGTACCATTAAATTTTGCCCTCCATTGGAAATCCCATTGGAAATATATCGTCTTCTGGGATAGGGATGTTTCCCTTGAGGGCTAATCCCATCCCTTGACATTCATTCTAAACGGTCGCCAAGTGAAAAATCCGGGAAAAATACAGCTATGGATCGCGATCGCCCCAGGGGTAGGATAGAAAGTCGAGACCCAGTTCAGGAGTTTAAATTGAGTCAAGATGCCATTGCCCCCCACGGCGGTACATTAATTCATCGCATTGCCAATCCAGCCCAACGCCAAGAATTTCTGGATCAAGCCCACTTACTCCCTCGCTTAGTCCTAGATGAGCGGGCCGTTTCCGACTTGGAACTCATTGCCATTGGTGGCTTTAGTCCCCTCATTGGTTTCATGGGCCAGGCGGATTATCAACGGGTGGTCAAGGACATGCACCTTGCTAATGGGTTGCCCTGGTCAATTCCGGTGACGCTTTCGGTGCGCCAGGAGGAAGCCGCCCCCTTGCAACTGGGTCAGTTAGTCCGCTTGGATAATGCCCAGGGTAAATTTTTAGGGGTGTTAGAACTCACGGAAAAATATACCTACGACAAAACCGAAGAAGCCGGGTGCGTTTACTTAACTGAGGACGAAAAACACCCCGGTGTCAACGTCGTCTATCGCCAAGGGGATGTGAATCTGGCAGGGCCCATTTGGCTCCTAGAGCGGCATCCCCATCCCCAGTTTGGCCAATACTGCATTGATCCAGTGGATTCTCGCGCCCTCTTTCGGGAAAAGGGATGGCAAACCATTGTCGGATTTCAGACCCGGAACCCCATTCATCGCGCCCACGAATACATTCAAAAATGTGCCCTAGAAACGGTGGATGGCCTGTTTTTGCATCCCCTCGTCGGGGCCACCAAAGCCGATGATATTCCTGCGGATGTGCGGATGCGCTGCTATGAAATTATGTTGAACCATTACTTTCCCCAGGATCGGGTTATCTTAGCGATCAATCCGGCGGCCATGCGCTATGCCGGCCCCCGGGAAGCGATTTTCCATGCCCTATTGCGGAAAAACTACGGCTGCACCCACTTTATTGTGGGCCGGGATCATGCGGGCGTGGGTGACTATTACGGCACCTATGATGCCCAGCATATATTTGATCGGTTCCAACCAGGGGAACTGGGGATCACCCCGATGAAATTTGAACATGCCTTCTATTGCACCCGCACCCAATCCATGGCCACGAGTAAAACCAGTCCCAGTGGCCCCAGTGAGCGCATCCACCTATCGGGAACAAAGGTACGGGAAATGCTGCGCCGGGGTGAATTGCCTCCTCCCGAATTTTCACGGCCGGAAGTTGCCGCCGAATTGGCCCGGGCGATGGAGCAGCCGGCATTATCTAATTAAAGTTAATTGAAAGTGTGACCTAGAGCGTGTTTTGAAGGGACATTTGCTGAGAAATCCACGGGTTTGGTTAGGGGGGTTGATCCTTGCGGGTTTGGGCCTGGTGCTGGTGGGGCCCCTGCGTTGGTTATTTGACTATGGGGCCCTAGTCGAAGCCATTCGCAGTTGGGGCAATCAAGCGGTTATTCTCTTTGTTCTCCTCTTTGCCCTGACCACGAGTTTAGGGATTCCGGCGACCCTGTTTCCCATTGCCGGGGGGGCCATTTTCGGTCTGTTCTGGGGGAGCCTATGGTCACTGTTAGGGGCCACCTTGGGGGCGATCGCTGCCTTCGGGTTAGCGCGGTATCTTTTCCATGACTGGCTACAACGACGTTTGGGTCATCATCGATTTATGGAACGGTTTAATCAAGCTGTGGTTGCCAATCCATTTATTTTTGTGCTTGCCGTGCGGGTAACCCCCTTTTCCCCCTTTAGTATTGTTAATTTTCTCTTTGGTCTGACCCATATTCAAGCCTGGCACTACAGCCTAGCCACATTCATTGGTTTAATTCCCAGTATTGTGGTCTATACCTGGTTTGGGGTGGCCGGCGATCAGTTGCTCACCACTGGCAACCTACTGCCCTTGGTGGGGGCAAGCCTCAGCTTATTGGTACTTACCCTTTTACCCTTAATTTGGAAACGTTTTCGCAAACACAAGGTAAACACTCCGGATTAGCCAGATAATGGAACCGTTGATCCGGAAATTTACGATGACAGAGCAACCCAAAATTGGCATTATTGGTGGCAGTGGTTTGTATAAAATGGCGGCCCTGGAAAATATCCGCGAAGTTCCCATCGAGACTCCCTTTGGTTCCCCCTCCGATGCCTTTATTGTGGGTCACTTAGACGGTACCCCCGTGGCCTTTTTAGCTCGCCATGGCCGGAATCATCACCTCCTACCCACGGAAATTCCCTTTCGGGCTAATATTTATGGCTTTAAGTCCTTAGGTGTGGAATACTTAATTTCTGCCTCAGCGGTTGGCTCCCTCAAAGAAGAAGTGAAACCCCTAGATATGGTGGTGCCGGATCAGTTTATCGATCGCACCCGGAATCGTATTTCCACCTTTTTTGGCGAGGGAATTGTCGCCCATATTGGTTTTGCTAATCCCATTTGCCCCGGACTCGCGGAGGTTTTAGCCACGGCGATCGCCGAACTTAATCTACCGGATGTGAATCTCCACCCCCAGGGAACCTATATCTGTATGGAAGGGCCTGCCTTTTCCACCTTGGCCGAGTCCCATCTCTATCGCAGTTGGGGCGGAACCATTATCGGCATGACGAACTTACCGGAAGCAAAACTGGCCCGAGAGGCGGAAATAGCCTATGCTACTCTGGCCCTCGTCACCGATTACGACTGCTGGCATCCCCAACACGAAACCGTCACCGTTGAGATGATTGTCGGCAACCTCCAGCGCAATGTCAGTAATGCCCAAACCATTATTCGTACTGCGGTCAAGGCTCTGACGGAGAATCCTCCCCCATCCAAAGCCCATGGAGCCCTGAAAAACGCGATTATGACCCCCCTAGATCAGGTTCCTGCCGCCACCAAAGAGAAATTGGGCCTGTTGTTAGCCAAATATCTCTAGTACCCTAATACATAACCTGTGGTTCATCGGCGAGGTGAAGGTGAAGTTTCAGCAATACGATCCGGAACACTTTTTTGACGAATGGTTTCTTGAGCCAGGCGTTCCCCGCCCCATTGTTGACCCCTTGATTAGCCGGATTCGCGCCCTGCCAGAGGGAGAACTCCAGCGGCGACAGCGGACGGCCCAACAGGCGATGCTGGATATTGGTGCTACGTTCAATGTCTATGGCGAAGAAGAAGGGGCCGAGCGGGTCATGCCCTTTGATGTGATTCCTCGGGTGATTCCCCATCAGGAATGGCAACGGTTAGAAGCAGGTCTGAAGCAGCGCATCCATGCCCTCAATTTATTTATTGCCGATGTCTATGGTGATCAAAAGATCATTCACGATGGCATTATTCCCCGAGAACTGATTGAATCGGCCAAGGGCTATTTACCACCCTGTATGGGGATTAAGCCCCCTGCGGGAATCTGGTGTCATGTCACCGGTACGGATCTGGTACGGGATGAGCAGGGCCAGTGGTACGTCCTAGAGGATAACCTGCGGTGTCCCTCTGGTATTTCCTACGTGCTAGAAAATCGGCGGGTGATGAAAAGCACCTTTCCCCTAGTATTTAAGCAAATGGAAATTCAACCGGTGGATGAATACCCCAGCCATCTGTTGGAGACCCTTCTGACGCTGGCATCCCCTGGATTGCCCGATGCAACGGTGGTCGTCCTGACCCCGGGCCTCTATAACTCGGCCTATTTTGAGCATTCCTTTCTGGCCCAGCAGATGGGAGTGACCCTGGTGGAGGGGCGAGATCTCGTCGTGGTCGATGGCTATGTGCAAATGCGAACCACCAAGGGACTGAAGCGGGTGGATGTGATCTATCGGCGTATTGATGATGATTTCATTGATCCGGCAGTCTTTTGTCCCGATTCGATGCTGGGGGTGAGGGGATTAACGGAAGTGTACCGCAATGGGCGGGTGGCGATCGCCAATGCCCTGGGAACGGGGGTTGCCGATGACAAGGTGATTTACGCCTATGTGCCCCAGATGATCAACTACTACCTGGGGGAAGAGATGCTCCTGCCCAATGTGCCCACCTACCTCTGTTGGGAACCGGATCAACTGGAGTATGTCCTCGATCACCTCGAAGAACTAGTGGTGAAGGCCGCCAATGAATCCGGGGGCTATGGCATGTTAATGGGAACCCAATCCACCCCAGAGCAACGGGCCGACTTTGCCGAACGGATTAAGGCCAATCCCCGCAACTATATTGCCCAACCCACCCTATGTCTCTCCCGTGTGCCCACCCTGATGGGCGATGAATTTGTCGGCTGCCATGTGGACTTACGGCCCTACGTCCTCTACGGTGAAGATATTTATGTTCATCCCGGTGGTTTAACCCGTGTCGCCATGAAACGGGGGTCTCTGGTGGTGAACTCATCCCAGGGGGGAGGCAGTAAGGATACCTGGGTACTGTGCCAGGAAGATCAATGCTAATCGGTGCTAACGAAGTACTAGCTATGGGTATGAATGTATGGATTTGACTGAACCATCCCTCACCAAACTCACGGAATTTTTGGCGGACTGCGGGGCCCTAGGCTTACTTCGCCTCGTTGTTACCAATGATACAGCGGTGTTAGAAGTCCAATCTCCCCTGGAAAACGTCTTTTATGCGGATCTAGCCAAGGGCCACTACGCAAATATGCACGCTGAGGCCTTTGAGTTTCATTTGAACCTCAACCAAATCAGCACGATTCGCTTTGAGTCGGGCCAGGCAAAGCGGGGCAATTTTTCAACCTATGCCATTCGTTTTTTAACCACCGATGGTAAATCGGCCCTGAGTGCCTTTTTGCAGTGGGGTAAACCGGGGGAATACGAAGAGGGCAAAGTTGATGCCTGGCAGGCCTTGCGGCAAAAGTATGGCGAAGAATGGAAAATTCAGGGGTAGGGTTTCTGGGGATAACCGGGGAAAAATCTCTGGGGCCCGTCTTCTGACCGCCCCCTAGAATCCTGCGAACAATTTTAGCTATGATTGACCCAGGAAAGAGTGAGCGAGGTGGTTGCGGGAAGGTATCTTCCTGAGGAAAGTCCGGGCTTCCTAAAGATCAGACTTGCTGGGTAACGCCCAGTGCGCGTGAGCGTGAGGATAGTGCCACAGAAACATACCGCCGATGGAGGGAAACCTCACAGGTAAGGGTGCAAAGGTGCGGTAAGAGCGTACCAGCAACATCGAGAGGTGTTGGCTCGGTAAACCCCGGTCGGAAGCAAGGTCACGAGGGGCGAAGGGTTGATCTTTTTCCCCGTCCCGTTAGCGAGAACCGCTTGAGGCATCTGGTAACAGGTGTCCCAGACAGATAACGACCCTCTGGCAACAGAGAACAGAACCCGGCTTATGTCTCACTCTTTCCTTTTTTTATAGCTGTCGCCTGTTTCTTGAGGATATTGCGGATAAGGGGGGTGTGGGGGCTTCGCCCCCAGCCGCCCCCAGCTAGGGGTGGCACCCCTGCACCTCGTCCTAAACTAGGTAACGATGGCTATAATTTCTAAGACCCCGCCGACGAGGAGGCAATTTCTATGGCAGGCCAAGTCGAAGAAAAGTCCATTGTGCCAACGGTCTTAGTTGGGATTGGTGGCACGGGAACGGAGGTACTGTCACGGGTGCGTCGCTTGGTGGAAGAGACCTATGGCAGTCTCAAATATTTTCCGGTGCTCTCCTTTCTCACCATTGATACCGATCGCGACTATAAGGTTAGCAATCCCTTGGCGGCGGGTTCTCCCTTTAAGGACAATGAAAAGCACTGGGCCAGTGTCAGCGGCAAGAATGTCCAGCAAATCATTCAAAACATGGACAATTATCCCTGGATTGCCTCCTGGTTTCCCAAGGAATTGGAGCGGAATATTACCGCCCTCGAAGCAGGAGCGGGACAAATTCGTGCCTGTGGTCGCTTTGCTTTTTTCTGTAATTACCATGCCATTGCCCAAAAGTTTCAGGCGGCCTGCGATCGCGTCAAGGGCCACGAAACCCTAATGCAAAACCGCTATGGCTTAAAGGTAAATACCAGTAGCCTGAATGTTTTTGTCACCGGGTCAATTTCCGGGGGAACCGGCAGTGGTATGTTTATTGACCTGGGCTATTGTGTCCGCCATTGGCTCAAGGGGCAGTCCAGCCCCCTAGTCACGGGAATTGTGCCCATGCCCAATGCCTTTGCGGGAATTAGTGTGGGCGATCGCGTGTTGGCCAATGGCTATGCCGCCCTGATTGAACTCAGCTATTTCTCCGACTATCGCACCGAATATACCGCCCAGTTTAGTAATAGTTTAGGGGATGAAATTCGCTACAACACTGCCCCCTTTGACTTTAGCTACTTGGTGGGCACGAAAAATGGGGAGAGCGAGTTTAAGCTGGATCAAATTCGGGAAATGATTGCCCAAAATATTTTCCTGGATCTCACCTCAGACTTTGCCCCCCACAAGCGATCGATTCGGGACAATATTAAAGCGGCCTGGGCCGCCCAAGATGCCGGTGGCCGCGGCTATCCGAAAAACTTCATGGCCTTTGGCCTATCCACGGTGGAAATTCCCATTGCCCAAATCCGGGCCTCCCTCAGCTATCGCCTGGCCAAGGACTTTATGGATTGGTGGCTAAACGAGGCCGTGCAATTACCACCGCAAATGATGGAACTGGCGCAAACAATCCTGAAACCCATGAATTTAATGGATATGGATTTAATTCTGGCCTTGGCGGCGGCGGGCGATCGCCCCTATATGCAGGAAATTTCCCGTTGGGTGAATGATCTGCGGAATCAGATCACCAGTCAAAACCTCTTGCAATGCACCCAGCAGGGGGTTGGCGGCATGATGTCCTCAGAAAAAGGGAAAATTTTGCAATTTTTACCCTGGCTCAAGGATCAGGTCGATAACTACAAAGCAGCCCATTTACGGGAATTGAGTCCCGATGAACGGCTCCATGGCGACTTCTTGCAGCGGATGTACGATAATCGCAACCAAATTATCCAGCGGGGTCGTCAAGCCCTAGAGGATGAGTTCTATCGAATCCTAGACGATCGCAATCGGGGCCTCAAATTTGCCAATGCCTTTATTATCCAAATTCGCCAAATCTTCACCAGTCAAGGAGAAAAATACCGCCGCGAAATGGAGCAAACCTGGCAGCCCAATGAAAATAATCGCCAACGCCAGTACGAAAATGCCCTAGAGGATATTAACCATTTCCTTAACCTTTTTGGCCTGTCCAAGCAGGAAAAAATGGAGCAGTTTAAGGAACAGGCCCTTGAGGGCATTGAAGGCAGCTTTATGGCCACCATTCAACGCAAGGCCCGCGCCCTCGCCTTGGAAGTCATGACTCGTCTAGAGGAGCATTTACAACTCCTGGAAACCCGTTTAGCCCGCCTCACCCAAAAATTGGTGCAAACCCGGGATTATTTCAAAGTCTTGGCCGATGACCAAGCCGATAGTGCCGATGCCTTGCGGATCAATGGCTTGAAACTCTACGATCGCCAGGAGTTGAATGGCCTCTACCAAGATCTGATAGAACGTCTAGCGGGGGGAAGCGCCGGCGCTGCCAGTACCTATGACCTTGGCTTAAACCAGGTTTGTACAACGGCCTCCAGTCAAATTCTCCAGGAAGCCAGTCCCCTCTGGAAGGAAAATCGGGCCGCCGATGAAGTGATGCGTCTCTTTGATCTGGCCCAATTATCCGATGTCCAGGAAGGTGATTTCCGGGAGATTATTGCCGAAACCCTCCATAAAGTCGTTGACAATGCTCCGGAAGAAAGTCGCTTGAATAAAGAACTCACCGCCTGCGATCGCCTCTATGAGTTTTACCGCAATGACGAAGCCGAAATTCTCAGTAATTTGCGCCTAGCCTATCAAAAATCCAAACCCCTCCTGCTCCTTTCCCAGGCGGTGATGAGTGGCCAAGATGCGGGCTTTACCCCTTCGGTGAATACCAATATTGCCATTGTCGGTGGTGAAAATGCCTCGGATTTGGCCGCCAAGAAACTGCTCCCCCTCCTGAAAGGCCTGGTTAAACCCAGTGGTCAGAGCGTCACCAATGATGATATTAAACCCCTGGGCGATCGGGAGCGGCATCGGATTGTTTTTGTCCAGGAAATGGGGGGCTTTTCCCTGCGCTGTATTGAAGGAATGCCCGAATTGCGGCAGTCCTACCAGGATTGGCGGGGGCAAATGATTACCGCCAAACGGGCGCGGCTGCGGGGGGAAAACCGAGATTTACCGATTCCGGTGCATATTCAAAAGGATCCGCCCTTCTGGGATGTGTTTCCCGAGAATCCACAGATTTTCCAGCTTGTGATCAAGGCTCGCGCCCTGGATGTATTAAAGTTCCAGGAAAATAAAGCGACCCGGGAACATACCATTCGCTATACCCGCACCACTGCCATTGGTCTGGAAAATGTGGACATTGCCTCCAACTGGGAAGATGTCACCCAGGTGTTAGAGGTGCAGGCTTGTCGCCCCGATCGCGAGGAAATTGAGCGGCAAGTCACGGTGATTTTACAGGCCGCCGAAACCGCCGAGCAAAAGAATGGCCTGTATAACCATCTCATTGCCTATCTGCAAACACGGGAAACTGAACTGGCCAAGGCTGGCGGCCGGGATAGCCTGGACTACAAACGGGAAGCCACCATTCTCCAAGGGGTGATTGAAACCTATAAATTACACCAACAGAAACCGACGGTTGAATCCCCAGAACTGTCTGCTCCTCCTGCCCCATCCCCTCCGGTCGAACCCCAAGAGGCGAGTTCGGGGTTAGGGGAACTGGAAAAACTCATGAAGATGAAGCAGGCGGGCTATTTAAGCGATGAAGAGTTTCAAGCAGCTAAACGAAAACTCTTAGATTTATAAATGGCTATTTCAAAAATCCCTATTTCAAATTGGGGTGTCAGGATCCTTTCTGGTGAGATTGCCCAAAAAAAGGCAGAATACTAACTATCGGCCCGTAAGAGAAGGAGCTTCAGCGTGGATATTGCCATTAATGTCAAGTCTATTTTAATTGCTATTACCCCAGTTTTTATTATTCTCTGCCTGGTATTTGGTACCCAGAATGGCTTTTATGACACGGACAACTACCATGGCAACGGCTCTGCCCACTAGGGGTCAACGGGTATTGTGCTCCGGTGATCATCGAATCTCTCAACTATGGCGTAGGTCAGGGTGATGAGGGAGTCTGCCTCAGTCTATCCCTGGGCCCCTATCGTATTCTTTTAGACTGTGGCCTATCGGATATCAGTTCCCTCAAGGCTGACGGGCTGGGGGATGGCCCCATGGATTTTGTATTTTGTAGCCATGCCCATGGGGATCATGCCCGCGGACTCCTAGACCTCCATCGTGCTTTTCCCCGGTTGCCGGTCTATGCCAGCGAGGTGACGACCCATCTGTTGCCCCTCAACTGGCCAGAGGTGGATCCTATCCCGGCCTTTTGTCGGGCCCTACCCTGGCGATCGCCCATTGAATTTCGCGACGGACTGACAGCGGAACTCTTTCCAGCGGGTCATTTGCCCGGGGCTGCCGCCTGTTTAATTACCTACGAAAATCCATCGGGGGATCAGGCCAGTGTTCTGTATACCGGCGACTTTTTTCTTTCTAATACCCGTTTTGCCGATGGCCTACCCCTAGCCGATGTGCGGGGACTTCAGCCCGATGTTTTAATTATGGAGGCTAGTTTAGGAACGGCCCGCCATCCCCATCGTCGTCAACAGGAAAATCAACTGGCCGATCGCATCCATCAGGCCATTATCCAGGGATATAACATTGTTCTGCCCCTACCTGCCCTAGGCATTGCCCAGGAAATTTTAATTTTGCTGCGGAGCCATCACCGCTTTACGGGGCAAGATTTAGATATTTGGGTGGGGCCGGCCATCGCCCAGGCCTGTAATGCCTATTTAGCAGTTTTACCCCACTTGCCCACCGCCATTCAAAACTTTGCCCAACACCAATCTCCCTTTTGGGATCAACGGGTACGGCCACGGGTTCAACCCCTACCCCAGCCCGATCAATTTCCTGATCCTTCTGCCATTCCCCATATTATTTTGGCCGATCAGGATCAGGTGCTTGACCCCTACCTGAAAAAGGGCGATCGCCCCTGGCTGATCCTCTATCCCCGCCTCCTCTACGGCCATGACACCCAACCGGAAGAATTTATCCCCAAGGGCAACCTTGATACGGAACGCCCCATTGAAGCCGAATCCTTTTTGTTGTCCCTTCACTCCGATGGCCCCGCCACCACCCAACTGATCCATAATATTCGCCCCCAGCACGTCGTCCTCATCCATGGCAACCCCAACTATCTGACGGATCTGGCCAGCTTGAATGAACTGAGTAATCGCTATCATTTGCATACCCCCACCCCCGGCTCCCGGATTGAAATGCCCCTGGGTCAGCTATCGATTACGGCACCCACCACCCTGGTCAATACGGCCTACGAAGGAGATGTCCTAGAGTGGGGCGATCGCGCCGTGGTTAGTTTACCCCTAGAAATTATTACCGATGCCCGTTGGCGACGCTTGGCCGATACTGGATTTATTCTCGCGTCCTGGCAGGGGGAACAGTTGGTTTTACGGGGAATGACCGCAAAGGAGGTTTTAAGCACCTCAGCCGAGATTATTGCTGCCGAAAAGGACTGTTGCTACTCCTGTCAGTTTTATCGGGGTCAACGTTGCTGGAATCAGTTATCCCCCCTCTATAATTTCAAAGTTGCCCCGGAAGGCTATTGCCCTAGTTTTGAGCGGATCGAAGCTACACCGGAACCGTCAGAAGATTAAACTAAATTTAGCCATTTAATCACAAGCTTACGTACAAACGTTACAAACGTCCCAGACTTAGAAACCATAAAACTCACCCATAAAAAAGAGATGCGATCGCCCATGTCAGTTAGCCCACCCCCCCTCCCCCCTGTGGATTATGTTCCGTTTGGGCCTCTTTCAAATGGGCCTGGGAATGATGTCAATTTTGACCCTAGGGGTATTAAATCGGGTCATGATTAAGGAGCTAGTGCTACCGGCAACCCTGGTGACCCTGACCATTGCCATGCACCAGTTTGTCTCCCCGGTACGGGTTTGGTTTGGTCAAATGTCCGATGCCCGACCGATTCGGGGCTACCATCGCACCGGCTATGTGTGGTTAGGGGCAACGGCCTTTTGTCTCACCTCCTTTTCCATTGTCCAAGTCATTTGGCAACTGGGAGAGAGTTTTAATCTCCATGGTTGGAGTCTGGGTACCCAGCTATGGCTCGGCCTCCTCGGTCTCATGTTTGCCTGCTATGGCATCTTTGTCAGTGCCAGTTCCACCCCCTTTGCGGCTCTCTTGGTAGATGTCTCCGAAGAGGAAAACCGGGGGCAGTTGGTGGCCATTGTTTGGTCAATGTTAACGGTGGGAATCGTCCTCGGAGCCATTATCAGCGGTGTCCTGCTGGGTGAATTGGAGCTAGATACCCCCCTAGACCTCCTCCGCAGCAGTATTAATCAACTTTTTTTAGTGGTACTCACGATTGTTTTAGGCTTGGCGGTGGTGGGAACCGCTGGCATTGAGGGCAAATATTCCCGCTATAGCATTCGGGCAAACCTGAGAAGTGATCAAGAGCCAATTACCCTGGGCCGGGCCCTAAAAATCCTCACGGCCAATTCCCAAACCTGGATATTTTTTGTGTTCCTCATTGCCATGACCATTAGCCTGTTTATTCAAGAGCCGGTCTTAGAACCCTACGGCGGCGAAGTCTTTGGCATGGCCATTGGCGAAACCACCCGCTTGAATGCTTATTGGGGGATGGGAACCCTGGCGGGACTCAGTTTGACCGGCTTTTTGATCGTGCCCCGCATTGGTAAAATTGCCACGACTCGCTATGGTTGCATGGGGGTTGCAGCCAGCTTCGCCCTACTCCTCTTTGCCGGATTTACGGGCCAGCCCTTGCTCTTTAAGATCGAGTTATTTATATTTGGCATTGCGGCGGGAGTCACCACCACCGGTGCCCTCAGCTTGATGCTAGATTTGACTGCGGCAGAAACGGCGGGAACCTTTATTGGGGCCTGGGGGCTGGCCCAGGCGATCGCCCGTGGTTCCGCCACCGTTTTGGGGGGAGCCGTCCTGGATCTGGGTCGCCAACTCTTTGATACGCCAATGATGGCCTACGGAACCGTTTTTTGCCTACCGATTATAGGCATGACCCTGGCCGTATGGTTATTGCGGCGAGTGGATGTCTCTCAGTTTAAGGAGCAATCCCAACAGGCGATCGCCCAAGTCCTCGCCGAAGACCTAGATACTTAATCACTTTTAAGGATATATTACCTTCCATAGACTAGGATAGTAGCGTTAGCCATGGGTGCGGAGAATGGCCATACGGCAAATTGGATTGGGGTTAGTGGTGGGTCTCAGCTTGGCGATCGCCCCTGGGGCGGTCAGAATTGCCGGTTCCCAAAATCCATCCCAGCAGGCGGTCACTATTTTGGCCGATGTGCAACAGGCCAATGCCATTACTGGCGTGATTACGGCACGGGGGAATGTGCAAATTCGTTACCCGGCCCGGCAAATGCAAGCCACCGCGGCCCAAGCCCAATATTTCAGCCGTGAAGGGCGCATTGTTTTAAGTGGGAATGTATATGTCCTCCAACAGGGAAATAGCCTCCGTGCTGATACCATTACCTATCTGATCAATGAAGAAAAGTTTGTGGCTACCCCAAATGCCAGTCGCCAAGTAGAATCGATTTTGATGATTCCTGATGACCCTAACCGACAAATTGCCCCAGTCCTCCAGCCCTAATTCTGCGACTGTCACCAGTACGCCGACTAAAATTTCCCTTGAAGATGTCCGTAAAGCCTACGGTTCTCGCATCGTTGTCGATCATATTAGCCTCTCAGTCAGTCGCGGCGAAATTGTTGGCCTATTGGGCCCCAATGGGGCCGGCAAAACCACCACCTTTTATATGGCGACGGGGATTGAAAAGCCCGATCGCGGCCGGGTGTGGCTCGACGATCGCAACATTACCACCTTGCCCATGCACCGCCGCGCCCGCCTAGGGTTGGGATATTTAGCCCAGGAACCCAGTATTTTTCGCCATTTGACCGTTAAGGAAAATATTTTGCTGGTGCTGGAGCAAACCGGGGTTCCCCGCCATACCTGGGGCGATCGCCTCGATAAACTACTCCGGGAATTTCGTTTGACCGATATTGCGAATACCCTAGGCTTGCGGGTGTCTGGGGGAGAACGTCGCCGCACCGAATTAGCCCGCTCCCTGGCAGCAGGCAAAGATGGGCCCAGTTTCCTCTTCCTAGATGAACCCTTTGCCGGTGTCGATCCCATTGCCGTTCAGGATATTCAAGATGTGATTGCCCAACTCCGCGATCGCCAGATGGGAATCTTAATTACCGATCACAATGTCAGGGAAACCCTGGCAATTATTGACCGAGCCTATATCCTCCGGGATGGCCGCATCCTCGCTGCCGGTACTGGTGAAGAATTGGCCGCCGATCCCCTAGTGCGCCAGTATTATCTCGGCGAAGATTTTCGTTTTTAGGATGGCACGGCTAGTTTGGCGACGGTTTCCTTGGCCCTGGGTGACGCTCATCGATCGCTATCTGTGGTGGAGCCTTTTACCCAGTTTTATCTTTGCCGCCGCTGTCTTCACGGCCCTGGCCCTATCCGTGGGAACCGTCTTCGATCTGGTGCGCCAGGTAGCGGAGGCGCAAATGCCCTTCTCCCTAGTCCTGAGAATCATTTGGCTTCAGTTACCCTACGTGTTAACCCTCGTCTTTCCCATGGCCATCCTGCTGGCGGTCTTGAGTACGATGGGTCGTCTAGTGGAGGATGGGGAATGGACGGCCCTGCGGAGTGTGGGCATCAGTCTCTATCGGCTACTCATACCCCTGATCCTTTTTGCCCTTCTCGTCAGTGGTATAACGGCTCTTTTGAATGAAACCTGGGTTCCCCTGGCTCGCTACCAATCGGAGCAACTCATGGCAAGTTTTTTGCGCCAGGAAAATTTTGTTGCCCCTGCGGACGATATTTTTTATCCCGAATATGGCCCCAACAATACCGTCAGGCGACTGTACTATGCCCGTCGGTTTGATGGCCTAAATATGCAGGGCTTAACGGTTCTCGATTTTTCCCAACCGGATCTGACCCAGGTGATCAATGCCGAGTCAGCCCAATGGAATAGTCAAGCCCATACCTGGCGAATTTCCAATGGAATTGTCTATCTCATTTCCCAATTAGGGGATGTGCGGGATACGCTCCAGTTTGAACAGCAACAACTAACGATTCCCCGTCCGTCCCAAACAACAGATCTATTGCTGACGGAAATCCGCGAACTATCCATTGTCCAGACCCGCCGCGCCCTCAAAAAAGCCATCGATCAGCGGGATCGGGAATTACAGCGGGCCCTAAATGTCCACCTGCAACAATCCTATGCTCAACCCTTTTTAGCCGTTGTATTTGCGTTGATGGGCGTTGGTTTTGGTCTCAGTCAACGGCAACGGCTGGGCCGCCAAGGCTTTGGTTTAGGGGTGGGGGTTATCTTTGGCCAATATGTGTTGACCTATCTAACGGCGGCCATGGGAATGATTGGCTGGTTAACTCCCCTTCTATCCGCTTGGCTGCCCCATGGCATTGGCATTGGCGTGGCGACCCTACTGATTGTGCGCGTAAATCGCTAAATTAAACTTTGCCTAAACGTTAACTAAACTTTTTCGATGATTTTCCGGCCCATGAGTCCCTGGGGACGGATTAATAGGGTCATAAATAAAATTCCAAAGGCGATCGCATCCCGAAAACCGGAGAGTTGGGATGGCACCATAGCTTCAGCGATACCAATCAAAAAGCCTGCCAAAACTGCGCCGGGAACGCTGCCCAAGCCGCCCAAGACAATCACGGCCAACCCCTTTAGGCCAAAGATCATGCCAAACTGGGGCCCGGTAATACTCACACTGGAGGCCACTAAGGTTCCGGCTACTGCGGCCAAAAAGCTACTGATAAAAAACGTCACCATAATCATGCGATCGCCGGGGATCCCCAACAAACTGGCGGTAATTGGATTTTCTGCCACCGCCTGCATCGCCTTTCCCATGAATGTGTACTGGATCCAATAGGTGAGGAGGGCAACCAGAAAAATGGATACGAGAAAAATCACCAATTGGGCCGTCCGTAGGGTTACTTCTCCCAAGGCGATCGTTGCCGGTAAATCGCCATAGAGCCGATCCGGATAGGTATAAATTTCCGCCCCCACTAAATACTGAATGAAACTGGTCAGGGCCACCGCCACCCCCAAACTGGACACCACCGTCAGGAGACTATCGGCCTGCCGTTTCCGCAAGGGCCGAAAGGCCACCCCCTCGATCGCCACCCCAAGGCATCCGGTCAGGAGGCCACTCACTAGCAAGGCCCAGAAAAAGGGCAAGGAAAAAGGCAACTGACCATGGGCCAACAGACCATTAAAGCCAAAGCGTCCCCCCAACAGGGCATAGGTTAAATAGGCACCAACGGCAAACATGGCCCCATGGGCAAAATTAATCATTCCCAAAATGGAGAATACCAGGGTATAGCCGAG
Organism: Candidatus Synechococcus calcipolaris G9; assembly: GCF_029582805.1. NCBI lineage: Bacteria > Bacillati > Cyanobacteriota > Cyanophyceae > Synechococcales > Synechococcaceae > Synechococcus > Candidatus Synechococcus calcipolaris. The sequence goes on from NZ_JAKKUT010000008.1 coordinate 384,562, forward strand.
GGCAAAAATGCCATAAACACTGCCAATGGATAGCCCATTGAGGATAATTTGGAGACTATTGGCCATGACTCAAATCCCTTGTTACCTGAGAACCCGATCCTGCTCAGGCTACCATTCAATGAAACATCCAAGACCCAATGGAGTTGATTTTCAATCCCCCAATGACTACATACACAATTGGCGAAACGCTCAACATCACCGTCAAGCTAAGCGATTCTGACTGGCCCACGCACTGACCATGTATGGCCCCTTTTTTGCCGTTTTGTTCATAGGTAACGTCGAACCGTCTTGCCATCAATGTCGATGATTGCGCCATTATTGACTTCTTTGCTGCTCTTGAATCCTCTAGGCTCTGGAAATGTTCTAGCAGGCTTGATGACGATTAGGTGACTTGGGTCATGGCGTGCTATGTAAGCTTATACTTCCAGATTTACTACTTTGGGTATGGGTTTGCCCTGCAAAAAATCTAGACGATCCAATCAACTTCAAAATCCTTAATGTCTGCCAGATCCTCTGGATCCGTGACAATGACAGGACGCTCCGCGTTCCGTGAATCCAGTTGAATATAGGTGCGCTTACCGCCAGTGAGAGTCGCTTTGCTGCCAGAGAGAGTGGATTTGCCATTGGAGATGGTGGTTTTTTCAATCCGGATACTCTCCTTGAGGGCATTGGGGTTGAGGTGGTGAACTAAAAAGTCCACCGTTTCCTTTTTCACCCAACCATTCAAAACGGCTAAGGAGCCAAATCGATAGCTGGTTTGCCACTGTTCTCGGAGAATGGCATTAATCTGATCATCAGACAGTAATCCGGCTCGCTTCAAATAGTACCCTAGGGGCTGATTGGGCGTGGCTTTGACAATTAAGGGCCATTCATCGGCGAAGAAGTCAATGGTTTCTTCCTTGAGCCAGCCGTGCAGGACAATGATTTCGCCAAAACGCATTCCTTGGTAGATCTGTTGCTCAGTTAAAATAACGTCAATTTGCCCTGAGTGGAGCAATCCTGCATTGCATAAAAGAGTGCCGATCATGACTTAAGATTAGCCTATATATTTTTTGTCAAATGAAATGAAAAGTACTTGGGAACCTTTAGATATATTTATGGATTAACAAAAGTAAAAAACGTGAGATAAATCAATGAAATGCGAAATAAATTCATGAAAAATAATTAAATCGAAAAATTGGATTTAAACAGGTTTCTTTTGGAAGATTTATTTGAGCTAACTATAGATCAATATCTTAACAATTTCTCTATATTTTAAGTTCAATTTATAAGTAGTAACTATTCGAGAATTTTTTTGCCCCGTTTTAAGGGAGGTTTTCGCCCTGCCACCGGAGCGATCGCCAATTCTTGGTCTGCAAGGCGATGGGGTTGAAAATAGCTCTGCCACAGGGCTGGGGCATCCAGAGTTTCGCCACCATGTTGACTTAGACGTTGCCGCACTCGACATAAGACCGGCGTATTCACACAGGCACCGGCAATAATCACTTGGCCCTTACTGAGGGCAGGTAACTCCTTGAGGAGATCACGGCCCGCTGCCTCTACCCCATACTTGAGACTATCTTGATCAACAGGGTTAATAATCCGCAGAATAAATTGACTCATACATTGGGAGAGAACATCCGCATCGAGTTTTCCGGGCCGTTGGGTAATTAACCCCACACCTAGGCCAAATTTGCGTCCTTCGCTGAGAATAGTACGAATCACTTGCTTACAGCGGGATGGTTCATGGGCTGGGGCAAAGCGATGGGCTTCTTCTAGCAAAATAAAGACGGGATAGGGCAGATAGGTTTCATCGGCGGGGGTGGCTTTCCCTTTGTGGGTATTCATGCGGGCATGGTTGGCTTGGCGAAGCAGGGCGGCACAGATCACCTGTTGTTCCTCCTGGGAAATTTCATTCATCTGCAGGATCGTCACTTGACCGGGGGTAAATAGATCCTTGGGGAGGAGGTGCTTAAAGGCATGGAAATAGTCAGACCGCGCCAGTTGCTCAAGTTTCCAGTCCAGGGCTTGGGCGGAGGAGCCTGCTTTTTCATTGCCGTCATCGTCCTGGGTTGAATCCACTTCAAAAACTGCTTGAATCAGATCGTTCATATCCCAGCGTTTATCTTGATACCGCTGCCGAATTAAACCATAGGCTTTGTTTAGAATGGCCTGCTGGCGATCGCTCATGGGGGGAAGCAAACTGAGAATATCGTAAAACTCTAGGGAGGAGACGCGAATGGTGATCTGATCCGGGGTAATGATCTTCACCTGGGGTTGATAGCCATCGGCACCCCGAAAGGCTTCATGGCCCCGTAATTCTGCCAGGGTGTGGTATTCACCGTGAGGGTCAAAAATAAGAACTGCGGCCCGATTTTTAGGTAGGAGTAATTCCTCCACTAGAACACCAGCCGTATAGGATTTTCCGGAGCCCGTACCCGCCAAAATGGCCATGTGGGTACTCACCAGTTCCTTGACATCCAAACTAATGGATACGCTATTTTCAGGGCGGAGCAGCAGGGAACCAATGTGGGCAGAGCCGATGTCCTGGGGAGATTTGCGATTGAGGACATGGTTAAGGGTCTGATCACTGGCGCGGTAAACCTTTGTCCCTGGTTCCGGTGGGCGACGTAAGTTACAAAAGCCTAAACGGGGATCGAAGGCACCGAGAACGGCAACCCCCACTTCGTAAAGTTCCGCTGGTTTACAGGTAAAGCCAATCAAGGCGGCGATCGCCCCAGGGTCTAAGCCATGATCCGCAAACATGCGATCGGGGAGATGCTCAATTAAGGAACAGGTGGAAATCTTGCCGAGAATATTCTGCTCTAAGCCAGTGCTATCGACCAGGGTGTAATAGACAAATTCACCAATCGGAACGGGGCCAGGGTCTGAGGTAATGAATAGATACTCGTTGCCGGTTTCGCCGGGGCCTTTGACAATGCCAACGACTTGGGGAGAAGACATAGAAAAACTCTAAAATTGGCACAAGGGGGGGAGCCGGATTAAAAAAGTGGCAAAAGCGGCACAGTCAAGCCCCCATTGCCGGCAAACAAGGTTACAAATAGATAGTAGCCGAGTTTAGCCGAAGATTTAATTCTAGCCGGAATAATCGTCTAGTATTGATGGGCAACTCCTTGGGCCGGTGTTGATTTTGGGAAACCACCAATGACAAGTAGGGTTAAACTAAGTTCCCCCTTATTACTGATGGGGGCGATCGCAACCACGCTGGCGGGATCGTTATTGGGAACACCCCCCGTGGCTGCCCAAAGCATTAGGACCGTTCAAGAACTGCCTGATGGTAGTTATCGTGTCTGTAGTTCGGTTCCGGCGAATCCACCCCTAGGGGCCCTCAGTGGCACCTGTTTTCTATTTCGGAAACAGGGAAATCGTGTGATTGGTACCTATCGGGTGGCCCCCGGTGATCCAACGGCCTGGTGTATGGAAGGAACGGCGGTGGGAAGTGAAATTCGCGGCTTTGTGGCCACCACCGGAACTCTGCCGGAAACCTATTTAATTAATTCCCTGCTGCCCGACAGTCAGTTACGACTTTTGTCGCCGTTCTTGCGGGTAGCCAATATTCAAGTCCGCCAACTGAGTGTTCGTCCCGACACCTTAACGGTGAGCTTAGTACCCTTTGGTGCCCCAGACCCACGGGGACAGCCCGTGCGCATCAATATGCTCCAAGGTAATGATGAGGCAGCACCCCCCTCCCTAGGAGATTCCTTACCACCGCTTGTGGGTGAAATCCGTTACAACACAGCGGTTTTAGACCTCTCTACCTTTTATCTATACAATCTCGGCAATGTGCCCCCTCCCACCAGTTGTCAACCTAACTTTGGCTAATTAATGTCAGTAACAATCAATATCGCTGGCGGAGTAGGGTCAATAAGGCCCAGACTCCAGAGACGATCACGAGCACGCTCAGGACTAAAAAGATAATCCCTGGCACCATGGAGAGTTGTCCAATGCCCCGGAGAATATAAAGGCTGATTGCCAGGGCAAGGAAAACAATAAACAGCTTTGCGGGCACAGGCGGCGGACTATCCATTAGTGGTATAGTTACAAGTAATGTAAAGTCATGGTACTTGTCAACATTGAACCCAATGGCATTGATGGGCTACCCTAGCTTAAACATCTGGTATCTAGGAATAGGCCTGAGGCAACGACGACTCGCAGATCCCACCTTGTCCGTGGTAGATGGCTGTGAAGGGCCCAGTATGGGCTGATCGACCTGCAACTTGAGGTTTGCTACCAAACGTAGTGAACTGGGTCGATCAGAGACTATATAAAAATTTTGAAAAATTCTGGCGCGATCGCCACACCCTAATCCCATCATCGGAAGGTTAGCCATGTCTAAATTCGCTACACCCATTTGTCCTGCGCCCATTGCCACCGATATTAGCGTTACGGATCTCATCGATAACTATTTCACCGCCTACAACTCCGGTCGCCTACGGGAACTGTGCCATCTTTTGGCCCAGGTTGTTTTTCAGCCAGGGGTCACCGTTGGTTTAAGTCTTTCTGGAGCCATGACTCCCACAGGATTGGGGATTTCTGCCTTAGCTCCCCTGGTGCGGGCCGGATTTATTGACTACATCATTAGTACGGGGGCGAATCTCTACCACGATATTCACTATGCCCTAGGGATGGATCTCTACGCTGCCCACCCCTTTGTGGATGATGTGCAACTGCGGCAAGAGAGTAAAATTCGTATCTACGATATTATTTTTGACTACGACGTACTGCTGGAAACCGATGCCTTTTTGCGGCAAATTTTACGTTCCGAACCCTTTCAACATCGCATGGGGACGGCAGAGTTTCATTATCTGTTGGGTAAATATGTCGCCGAAATTGAGCGGCAGCGGCAACAACCCCATACCTGTTTACTCTCCACTGCCTACGAGTGCGGCGTTCCCATTTACACCTCATCCCCTGGGGATAGTTCCATTGGCATGAATGTGGCGGCCTTGGCCTTGGAAGGCTCTCGCTTGATCTTGGATCCGGCCATTGATGTGAATGAAACGGCGGCGATCGCCTACTTTGCCCGAGAATCTGGCGTAGAGGGTCTAGAGGGCAAGAGTGCGGCCTTGATTATTGGTGGGGGCAGTCCCAAAAACTTCCTGCTGCAAACCCAACCCCAAATCCATGAGGTTCTTGGTCTAGAGGAGCGGGGCCATGATTACTTTATTCAGATTACCGATGCCCGGCCCGATACGGGGGGATTGTCCGGGGCCGTGCCCAGTGAAGCTGTCAGTTGGGGGAAGGTGGATCCCCAGGGATTGCGGGATACGGTGGTGTGTTACACCGATAGTACGATCGCCCTGCCCATTTTGACGGCCTACAGCTTAAATCGCTGCCAACCCCAGCCCCAAAAGCGGCTCTACGATCGCCGTGCCGAAATGGTGGAACAGTTGCAGGAACTCTATTTACAGGCCCAGCTTCAGCAGCAGGCCCAGGATAAGGGCTTGACCGCCAACCCCCCTCAAACAATGCATGAACCGGTGGCCACCTACCCCTGCGGCACCCCCATTCGTCGGAGTTAGGTACACAAGCTAGGATCAGGTTTCTTAGGGAACTCTGCGGTTAATCCCCTAGCATTTTTCCGGCACAATGGAGTAGTTCTAGGGGCGATCGCAGGGTCACTATTTTGTTGAACGGCATATCAAGATTTTTGGTAATGGGTAGTATTCTCCTACTCCTGTTGCTGCAATGGGGCTGCGCTACTCCCCTTGGATTGATTGATACGGCGGATGAAGAACCATCGAATCAGGCCCTCCATGGCCAAATCCTCGTTTGGTTTAGCTTTCCTCAAGATACAAGGCCCGAACTAGTTCAGGATTTTGAAAGGAGTCTTCAGGAGGCAGCGCAAGAATTTCAAAACATCCATGCCAACGTTAACATTGTGATCGAATTTTTCCCAGAAGAGGAGGCGATCGCCCAATTTATTGCCCAAAATCGCCAAGGGTTTGGCCCGGATATTCTCTATACCTACAACATTAAGGTTCCTACATTAATCGAAAGTGGCACTATTCGCAGTTTTGCCGTGGATCAATTTGATCTCTCTAGCTACTGGCCGGAAACCCTCGAACACGTTCAGGTAGGTGATCAGCTGTATGCCTTACCTGTTTTTCTGCGTACCCAGGTTTTATGCTACAACCGCTCTAGGGTAGACCAGCCCCCCCAAACCTTAGATCAGTTGGCAGAGCAGGCCAAAAAAGGCTATTCCGTTGGGCTTCCCTCCTCTTTTGCAATGACCGCCTGGGGTGTGGGCCTATTTGGTGGCAATAATGCCTCCCTCTCGAAGCAAGTAACGGCTTGGGCTAAGTGGATTGAATGGTTAAAGGACGCCCGGGCCGCCCCCAACATTATTCTCAGCAGTGATACGGCCAGTTTAAGCGAGGCCTTTGCCACCGGAAACCTCACCTACTTAGCCTGCGCCTCCGAAGAAATTCCCCTATTTCGCCAAGCCCTAGGACAAGAAAATTTGGGTGTTACATTTTTACCCCACACGGATCAGGGAAAACCCACCCCGCCACCCCGCGTAACCGTGGTTGTATTTAATAAGGCATCCAGCCCCCAACAAGCTACTATTTCTTTGCGACTCGGCCGCTTTTTAACCAATGCCGAACAGCAAAAACGGGTTATCTTAGGATTACAATCCATTGCTTCAGTGAATCAAAATGTGATCATTGATCGTCGCTTGTATCCCATCGCCGGAACCGTTGCTGTCCAATCTCAGTTGAATGGGTTTCTAGAAAAGTACAATCTTTCAGAAATCAACGAATTACTCCTTACTGCCGAACCCATCTACGAAAAAGCGATTTCTGGGGAAATTAGTCCGGGAGAAGCCGCCCAAGAACTCCAGACGTTAATTATAGATATTCGTAGTAGGGACGATCTCAATAAGAACTTAGGGCATCGTAACAATGACAGACCCCGGAACTAGCTATTTATTTGAGCAAATCACCAAACTATCCATCTATCTGAATCGTTGGGTCGTGCAACGGCAATTTCTCTTTGTCCTGTTGGCCTTTCTCTGTGCTTGGTTTATCAAAACCCTTTTTTGGAAATATGCACGACAACGAGAGGAGCAGGTTAGGGCATTTTCTAAACGAGCTTGGTTTCAATTTGCAATTCATATTAGCCAAGATACGATTAATCCACTGATTATTTTTCTTTCCTTAAACTGGATTCGTCGATTATTTTTGTGGCAACAATGGAATAATGGATTAGTTATTTTTGCCCTGAGAACCTCAGGGGTTTACCTCCTTTATGCCTTAATTATTACCTTAGCCAAAGAACTGACTTCAGCAAAGATCGTAAGTTTTTACCAAAATCGTCTATTTTTACCCCTGTTGCTCACCTATTTCATTGCCTCTTTTTTAAGTTTAATAACAGACCTATCCTTATTAGTCAATGTGAGTCTCTTCAAGCTATTTGATAGTGCTATTACAATTGGCTCGTTATTATTGATCACCTTCGGATTATATATTTGGTTTACCCTGGTTTCTCTATTGGAATATATCATTAGTCATACGATTCTACGATACTTCTATGAAGAAATTGGCCCCCGACAAGCCACTGCAATTTTAATTCGCTATTTTTTGATCACCCTTGGTATTGTGATCATTATTGGCTCTATCGGCCTTAACTCTACGGTTTTTGCAGCCATGACCGGTGGTTTATCCTTGGGAGTTGGCTTTGGTCTCCGGGAAGTGATCAGTAACTTTATTAGTGGCATTGTGCTTCTGTTTGAAGGGAATTTACGCCCAGGGGACGTTATTACTGTGGAGGGAGAATTGAGCCAGGTCAAGGTTTTAGGGGTTCGCGCCGCCGTGGTAGAGGTCACGAAGGACAATTCCGAAAAAATTATTCCCAATCAAATCTTCTTTACAGAGAGCATTACCACCCATACCCGCAGCAATCCGCTGATCTATCGATCGCTCTTGATATCAGCCCACTATAGTTGTGATCCGAGTCATGTGATTAATGTTTTGCTGGATACGGCGGATAAACACCCGGAAATCCTCGCGGATCCCTGTCCCATTGCCTTTTTTGACTGCTTTGGTGAATCTAGTTTAGATTTTGAGCTAAAGTTTTGGTTAAATAATCCCCTCATTGGTAAACGAGTCACGAGTGAACTTGCCTGTATGGTATGGAAAGCCTTTGAAAGAGAGAATATTCCCATTCCCTATCCCCAGCGAGATGTGCATATCTATCCCACCTCTTCAACAGAAATAAATACCAAAGAATTAGACCCCACCTAGGGCGATCGCCCCAGATGAGATCTATGGAACTTAAATTAACCTAGATTGATGCGAACCACTTTATTTTTTTCTTCATCAGCCTTCGGTAGGGTTAGGGATAAAATACCATCCTGGTAATTGGCACCTACATCCTGATGATTAATCCGGCCCGGCAAGGGAATCACCCGTTGAAATTTACCATAGCGAAACTCACTGCGAGTCACGCCATTTTCTTCACTTTGACGTTCGGTTTTACGCTCCCCAGAAATGGATACCGCTTCCGCCGTCGCCTGAATATCTAAGTCTTTTACATCCATCCCCGGCAGTTCTAGGCGCAGGGTATAGCTATCACCATTTTCAACTAATTCAGCCCGAGGGACAAAGCCAAGACCAATCCCTTCTTGGGAGTTATTACTGGTTACTAGATTATCGAAGAGACGGTTCATTTC